>DASRZB010000359.1:0-3376 GCA_035653855.1 Acidothermaceae bacterium
ATCAGCCGGGCTGCCAATTACCCCATACCCCATCTGATCGGACAGGCCTTCCCCGATCGCTGGTCGAGTGTATCGGACACCGGACGGCCCGCCCAAAGCGCTCGAGAGCGCTCCTACTCGCCTCACCCCACCGAAGAAGCAGCCCGCCGAAGGCGCGCCATGCTGCGCTCCCGGCCGAGCAACTCCATCGACTCGAACAGCGGCGGCGACACCGTGCGCCCAGTGATCGCGACCCGCAACGGCGCGTACGCATTGCGCGGCTTGAGGCCGAGCTCGCCGATCAACGCCGCCTCGAGCGCCACCTTGATGTCGTCGGCGTGCCAGTGCTCGAGCGGCTCCAACGACACCACCGCGGCAACCAGCACGGAGGCGGAGTCAGCATTCAAATTCTTCGCCGCCGCCTCGGCGTCCGGCTCGAAAACATCGTCGCCGACGAACAGGAAGCCGAGCATTCCGACGGCCTCCGACAGTACGGTGATGCGTTCCTGCACCAGCGGCGCGCCGCCGGCAAGAAGCCGAAGCTGATCGGACGTCGGGGGGTTCGCGATCATGCCGACGTTCTGTAGGAACGGCAGAATGCGAATCGCGGCCTCGTCGGGTGCGAGCTCGCGAATCTTCACACCATTAATCGCCTCGCACTTCTTCAGATCGAAGCGCGCCGGATTGCGACTCACCCGCTCGAGACTGAAGGCGTCGACCATTTCCTGCAGGCTGAACAACTCGCGGTCTTCGCCCATCGACCATCCGACGAGCGCCAAGTAATTGAGCAACGCTTCGGGCAGGAAGCCGCGCTCGCGGTACAGCATCAGTGACGATTCCGGGTCGCGCTTCGACAGCTTCTTGTTGCCCTCGCCCATGACGAACGGCAAGTGGCCGAAAAGCGGCAGCTGCCCGTCGGTAACACCGATGCTCCCGAGCGCTTCGTAAAGCGCGATCTGTCGAGGGGTGGACGACAGCAGATCTTCGCCGCGCAACACATGCGTGATCCGCATGAGCGCGTCATCAACTGGATTCACCAACGTGTACAGCGGATTGCCGTCGGCTCGCACCAGCACGTAGTCAGGGACGAACTCGGGCTCGAAGGTGACCGGACCGCGAATCAGATCGTCGAACGTGATCGCGCGATCGGGCATCCGCAATCGCAGTGCGGGCTTGCGGCCGAGCGCGACGAATGCGTCAACCTGCGCCTCCGTGAGCGAACGGCAATGGTTGTCGTATCCCGGCTGCCGACCGCTGAGCTTGTTGCGTGCTTCGACCTCTTCGGTCGTGCAGTAGCAGTTGTACGCATGCGGCGACGCAGCCAGCTTCGCGGCAACGTCCGCGTAAATCGCACCGCGTTCCGACTGCTTGTACGGCGCGTATGGCCCACCGACGTCCGGACCTTCATCCCATGCCAGGCCGAGCCAGTTCAATGCATCGACAACACCTAGGTACGAGGCTTCGGTCGAACGCTCAACGTCCGTGTCCTCGACTCGAAAGACGAACGTGCCGCCCTCGTGCCGCGCATATGCCCAGTTGAACAAGGCCGTGCGGATGTTGCCGACGTGAATGTCACCGGTCGGTGATGGCGCGAAGCGCACGCGCACGGTCATCGCGACTCCCCCGACCTTGAGCCGAGCGATCCCACCACGGTGTTCGTCAACGTGCCGATCCCTTCGATGGTCACTGCAACTTCGTCGCCGGGCACGATCGGACCGACACCGGCCGGCGTCCCGGTGAGAATGACATCGCCCGGCAGCAATGTCATCGCGTCGCTGACGAACGCAACGAGTTTCACTACGTCGTGCAGTAACAGCGACGTGCGCGCGTTCTGTTTAACGTCGCCGTTGACAGTCGTCGTGATTGCGAGGTCGCTCGGGTCGACGTCGGTGTCGATCCACGGGCCGAGTGGGCAGAACGTGTCGAACCCCTTCGCCCTCGCCCACTGGCCGTCGGCCTTCTGCAAGTCGCGCGCTGTCACGTCGTTTGCGCACGTGTAGCCGAGGATCACCTCGGGCACCCGCTCGACAGGTACTTCGCGACACAGCCGGCCGATCACCACGGCCAGCTCGCCTTCGAAGTCGACGTGCGTCGACAGTTTCGGGTAGCTGATAGCAGCGCCAGGGCCAATGACGGACGTCGATGGCTTGAGGAACAGCACCGGCTCGGCCGGCGCCTCGCCACCCATTTCCCTCGCGTGGTCGGCGTAGTTCTTGCCGATCGCCACGACCTTGCTCGGGAGCACGGGCGGCAGTAGGCGGACACCGGCCAGCGGCAACCGCAACCCGCTGAACGTAACCTCGCCGAAGGGGTGGCCGTTGATGACGGCGACTTCCTCGGCACCGGGTGAGCCGCCGATCGCACCGAACGCAAACCCCGCAACGTCAGGGTCGCCGTAGGAGAACCTCGCTATTCGCACGACCCGAGGTTATCGGTTGAGCCAAGCGCGTGTCGGAGCGCGACTCACGACGAGTGCTGGCGCAGCAAGCCGTACGTGTACGCGTCCTCCATGGCCTGCCAGGACGCCGCGATCAGGTTCTCGTCGACGCCGATGGTGTCCCATTCTGTCTTGCCATCACTGGTCTCGATGAGCACCCGTGTGACCGCGCCGGTGCCGTGCGCGCCGTCGAGGATGCGCACCTTGTAGTCGACCAGCTCGAGCTCGGCAAGCTGCGGATACAGGCGCTCGAGGGCGAGCCGAAGCGCCCGGTCGAGTGCGTTCACCGGACCGTTGCCCTCGCCGGTCGAAACGATCCGCTCGCCCTTCACTTCGACCTTGACGGTGGCCTCGGAAACGACCTGGCCATCGGCGCGCCGTTCGACGATCACCCGCCACGACTCGAGGGTGAAATAGCTCAGCGGCTCGCCGTTGATCTCGGCGCGCAGGAGCAGTTCGAACGACGCGTCGGCGGCCTCGAACATGAAGCCCTTGGCTTCTTGAGACTTCACCCGATCGACGACGCGACCGACGACCTCTTTGTCGTTCGACAGGTCGAAGCCGAGCTCCTTGCTCTTCATCTCGACACTCGCCCGACCGGCCATCTCCGACACGAGCATGCGCATGTCATTGCCTACCAGTGCGGGGTTGACGTGCTGGTACAAGTCCGACGACACCTTGATAGCCGACGCGTGCAGACCGCCCTTGTGCGCGAACGCAGACAGCCCGACGTAAGGCTGGTGAGTCCGCGGCGACTGGTTCGCGATTTCCGCGACGACGTGGCTGACCCGCCCGAGGTCAGCGACGCGATCGTTGGGAAGCACTCGCCGTCCGAGCTTCAGTTCGAGATTTGCGACGACCGTCACAAGGTTCGCGTTGCCGCAACGCTCGCCGTATCCGTTGATGACCCCTTGCACGTGCGTGACGCCGGCCTCGACCGCAGCGAGCGTATTCGCGACT
>DASRZB010000360.1:0-4244 GCA_035653855.1 Acidothermaceae bacterium
CGCAACTCCTTGCGGATCAATGTGTGCCCGTCGGCGTCGCTTACCCGTTCGACAACCGCGGTCACCGCGTTCAGTGGGTTATGCCGCAAGATCTCGCGGCTCACGACCTCGAAGCTCACGTACCTACGATCGCATGCGGCCTCGGGGCCAATTGAGCACATTCTGTCGCACGGTCCTTGCTGGCTGCACATGACCGTGGCAAGGTCGTCGTATGGCCGAGTGGATCTACTTCATCCACGCACCGCGCGACAACTTCGCGGACACCATGACCGACGAAGAAGAAGCCGTCTGGGCGGAGCATTTTGAACGCCTCAAGCGATTGCTTGCAGAAGGCGTGCTCGTGATGGCCGGGCCGACACTAGGCTCGACGAACACTGGCATCGTGGTCTTCGAGGCGGAAGACGAGGCAGCCGCGGCAGCTATCGTCGACGCCGATCCGGTCTTCGCTGGCGGATGGGCGCGCGCTGAACTGCGCGAGTTCCGGGTGTCACTTCTTCGCGGTCGCCCCTGACGAGACTGCGACTGCGACTGCGTTAGCGGGCGGTCCAACCGCCGTCGACCGGGATTGTCGTGCCGGTGATGAACGACGCGGCGTCAGAGGCCAAGAACACGACCGCTCCCGTCACATCGACGGGCTGGCCGATTCGATGCAACGCCGCGATGCGCTCGATCACATCTGCGCGAAACGCCGGGTCCGACAACGCAGGCTCGGTACCGGGAGTCTCGATGAAGGTCGGCGCGACGCAGTTGACGGTGATGCCGAGGACGCCCCACTCAACCGCGAGGCACTTGGTCAGATGGCCGATCGCCGCCTTCGTCATGCAGTAGATCGACTCACCAGGCAACGCGACCAAGCCGGCCTGCGAGCCGATGTTGATGATGCGCCCGTAGCCTTGGCTGCTCATGATGTTCGCCGCAGCCTGACTCGCGAAGAAGGTGCCCTTCAGATTGACCTGCAGCGTCGCGTCGAAGTTCTCCTCGGTCACCGACGATGCCGGCGCGCCCGGCGCGATCCCCGCATTGTTGACCAGGATGTCGAGTCGCCCGAAGGCCTCATGAGCATCCGCGATTGCCTGGCGGATCTCCGGCAGACTGGTCATGTTCATCTGAAGCAGCACTGCTCGCCGTCCCATCGCAGTAATCGTTGCTGCGACGTCGCTCGCCGACTCGCGGTCGCGCAGACCGAGGGCAATGTCCGCACCGGCGTGCGCCAACGCGATCGCGATGGCGCGCCCCAAGCCACGGCCACTCGCGGTGACGAGGGCCACTTTGCCGGCGAGAGAGAAATCGGGAAACTCGGTCACGTGTGGTCCTTGTCGTGGGGGACAGGTGCGGCTCACCGATTATGGTGGCCGGATGGCCAACCGGAGGGTTGTCGGCCGGGTCGTGTCGCTGTTCCGGTACCCGGTCAAGTCGATGGCTGCCCAGGAGTTGGCCGAGGTCGATGTGTCGTGGGAGGGCTTGGCGGGAGATCGCCGCTGGGCGTTCATCCAAGCCGGTCACGAACGCAGCGGGTTCCCATGGCTGACAGTTCGCGAGCTTCCGGTCATGTGGACGTACCGGCCGTCCTTCGTGGACCCGCTGCGACCCGACAAGTCACCGACCGTAGTGCGCACACCGACGGGGAATGAGTTCGACGTCGTCGACCCCGCGTTGGCAGCTGAACTTGGCCCAGGTGTGCGGGTTATCAAACAGGAGCGTGGCATCTTCGACGCGTTTCCGTTGTCGCTCATCAGCACCCGGACGGTCGCTGACCTTGGTGCAACCGTTGGCGCCAACCTCGATCCCTTGCGGTTTCGTCCCAATCTTGTCGTTGAACCGACGGGCGACGCGCCGTTCCCCGAGGACGGATGGGTCGGCTCGGTGCTGCGTATCGGCGACGCGGCGATGCGCGTCGACAAGAGAGATCAGCGTTGCATCATGATCAACGTCGACCCGAAGACGACCGAGCGGAATCCGGCGGTGCTACGTGCGCTCGGTGGTGACCGCGAAGCCTGCCTTGGGGTGTACGGGTCGGCGGTGACGCCCGGTCGGGTCGCCATTGGCGATGTGGTCTCGATCGAAGGTTGAGTCACAGCGAGTCGGTCGGACGACCCAGGTCGCGGTCGTCTGGCACGGGCAGATCATGTTGGCGAAGCCGTGACGCGCGAACGCTGTCGGCGTACATCAGCGAGATCAGCAAGCCGCCGACCAGCACGAGAACCATGAGCGTCACCTTCAGCGACCACGGCCCTGGCAGTGCCGCGAACGCCGCGGCGACCGGTACGACAAGGACGAGCTGCCGCACCCCGGCGCGACTGCGCCAACCTGCATCGGTCAGTTCGTGACGCACCCACTCGCGATTCTCCGGCGGTAGCCGTAGGCCGATCGCAAACAGCAGCCAGCGCCAGGGTCCGGGGTCACCCGGAATTCGGGTCATGCTTGACCGTACCTACCGACCAAAGGACGCGCGCAGTCGACAGGGCAGCGGAGGCGTGGCTGGTTAGCGGGTGGCGCCGCTGTTCGCGTTGATCTCAAGGCTGCTGGTGTTGACTGCTTCGAATGCGCTCGCCGGAATCGTCTTCAGCGCTTCGATCAGCGCGTCGGGCCACGCGTTGTCGGCGGTGCCTTGGAAGTACCAGGGCGAGCCATTGTCGGCCAGTACCAAGCCGTAGGTCTGCATGGCCCTCAGCACGGTCTGCGCCTGGGCCGAGTACCCGGCGATCGAGAAGCTCGCCTTCAGGCGGAACCGCGCACCCATCGGCGGGTACAGATTCTCGTTCGTCTGCGATCCCGCCTCATGACGCGCCGGCCACAGGTAGCTGTTGGAGGTGACGTTGGTGGTGAACCTGATCGCGTGGTTGACGTGACCGGACTTCACTTCGTCGTAGCGCAATAGGCCCGGCAGGATCGGCAACCCCGCGGCGTCCGCTGAAGTCCATGTAGTTGGCCGTAAGGCGTCGCTCGACAACGACCAATGCGCGCCAGACCCCGCTGTCCAGCCGGACGACGTGTCGAGGGTGTCCCACGTTTCGAACAGTTGGCAGTCGGCGGTCACCATGATTGCGTGCATGTCGCCGCCCGAGTTCGCGCCGCCCTCGATGAGCGTGTTCGGACCGAGGGGGTACGGGCCCTTGTCGCTCTCGTCGGCGTAGGTGAACTTCACCGGCGCCAGCGTCTGACCGGCTGGCACGATGGTGACCGGAATGCCGTACGGGTTCTTCGGATCGCCCGACGGTCCGAAGTCGGGGTGCAGTTTGCGCGTCGACGCTCCCATCGCGTTCAGCCACGCTGCGCTACGCGGGTCGACCGGCAGCGATGCGATGTCGGCATGCCAGTAGTTGTCGGTCGGGAAGATCTGGCAGTTCGTGCCGGCGAGGACGTCGGAGCCGGCTGTTCCCACGGCTGGGGGAGCCGGAGGCGGCTTGACCGGCGTCGGCGTCGGCTTTGGCGTGGCCTTCACGGTTGGTTTCGCGCTGGCCGACTTGCTAGGCGTCGGTGTGACAGACGCCTTGATAGGCCCAGCGGTGGTTGCGGGTGTCGCGCTCGACGAACCCGCGCTTGAGGCGGTGGTGCTCGAAGCCGCAGCACTCGAAACGGCTGCGCTCGACGGCGTCCCGTCGGGCGCCGCTTGATGATGACCGCCTCCGCACGCTGCCGTGAGCGCGGCGAGACCGGCGATCACGGCTGCTGCGACGGTTGCCCTCGGCGTCCGGCTCATGCTTCATCTTCGACCCCGCCGTCGCCGATCCGAAGCCTTCGCAACCCTGGATGTATTCGTGGGCCGAGGTCGGGTCAAGCGCGGCGAAGCGACAAGCCACGGTGGCAAGGCCGCCGTGAGTCAGTGCGACGCGCAATACGTGAACAGCCACTGATCCAGATGACGCATGTCATGCCCGATGGACGACGGGTTGCACTGGGCCGGGTCGTACCGAACCGTGCAGTATCGAGGGCATGACTACTGCTACAGGCCTCAGGACCACCACGGCGGGTATCCGCCTAGCGTCCCTGAGCAAGAGTTACGGCCCGGTGCTCGCTGTTGACGGCATCGATCTGCTGATCGCACCCGGTGAAACGGTTGCGCTGCTCGGCCCGAACGGCGCCGGCAAGTCGACGACGATCGACATGATTCTCGGGCTGACCAAACCTGACACCGGGTCGGTGCAGGTGTTCGGCATGACGCCGGCTGAGGGGATTGCCCAGGGTGCCATCGGCGCGATGCTGCAGACCGGTCAACTGCTGCGCGACCTGACGGTGCGCGAGCT
>DASRZB010000361.1:0-4765 GCA_035653855.1 Acidothermaceae bacterium
CACGGCGGGCTGGAAGACGGCGATGTCGCCCGGTTGCTTTGAGGTTTTTACTCGCATCGACTGTCACCTGCCCGCCCGCGAGACTTTGCCGGCCGGCGGTTGCCGAGAACTGTTTACCGGCTCGGGTGGCCACCTCAGGGACGCCGAGCGGCTCGGGATTGCCTTTGGTTCCAGGCGGATTCGTGGTCAGTCGCGCGTCACGTCGGCTCAGGGACGGAAGGTGGGGCGCGAGGGGCCCCAAGTCCGGATGGGCGCGATGGCCTCCTCGGCCATTCGGCTTGGTGGGCCTCGTTACCGCCGGACTAGGACGGCAGCGTCTCCGAGCGCTTGTTCGATCTGTTCAGCGACGGTGCTCCTACCTGCACCGGGTGCGCCGACGATGCCCAGTATTGTCCGTGTCGGGCGCTGTGCCACTACACGGGCGCGGAGGATGAGGTCGGAGATGGAGAGCCGTTCGACCGCCGCGCTAGGCAATGTGGTTCCCGTGATCTCCGCGGTACTTCTTGCGGCCGCAGCCGCAGGACTCGCGATGGTGGAACGTTGTTGGTACGACGATGGTCTGCGGCGGTCGGTTCGGATGTTTGATGCGCTTGACCAACAGGTCACTGACATGGTTCGCCAGTGCGCGATTGTCTTGGGCCATGGCTGACAACTGCGGATCAGCAACATCAGCCCAGTCGAAGTCGCCGTAGCAGATGATTGCCACATCGCGTGGCACTTTAAGCCCGCATCGACGCGGTGCACGCATGACGCTAATGTCATCTGGTTGTTCGATACCACCAACGCGGTTGCGGGCGTCTCGGCGGTGGTGAAGCGTTCGAATGTGGCGTGTTCGGCGACGTCTGCATCCGACTCACCAGCGATAACGAGCACGGCATAGGCGTTCAGATTCGCTTCGGTCACTGCCTTTCGATAGCCGGCCAGGCGATCGTTCGTCGACATCATGCGTGGCGCACCTCGGATGTAGCCGATCCTCCTATGTCCGAGCGATGCAAGGTGCGTCGTAAGAAAGTACGTGGAGTCAACGCACTCGGAGTACACCTGATCGGCGGCGAGTTCGGAACAGCGGTCGAGGAAGACGACACGAGAATGCTGCTCGAGTAACTCCCTAAGGGCTCCGCGTCTTGCTGCTCTCAAGGGGGTTGATGACCAAGCCGCCTACCCGACGCGCCAACAGGTGATTGACGACGTCGAGCGCGACGTCGGCATCGTCGGTGGTGTCGGCGAGAATGAGGGTGTATCCAGCCGCGCGGAGCCGCCGCTCGATATTGCTGGGCAATCTGCGGGGTAGGGGTGACGCCGGTCAGCGCCCACATGCGCGACGCACTGACGCCTCAGGATTACCTCTGTACCTTGACGGCCAAGGAACCTGATAGCACCTCCTGCAGCCGGGTCATCGGTTCACTGAACGGTTACCTGTATACCCGTGACGACACCGAACACGCTGTTCGACGATTGCCGATGCGTGCACCCGCATCGTGTCGCTGACGATTACCGAGGGCGCCTACGGGCTAGACCACGTGACCGGTAAGTTCAGCGGCGCCAACGAACTCATCGCCGCTGACCTTCGAGCCGAACAACCCAGCGGCTCCTGGTTGGGCCTACTACTTCTGGCACTACGACGGCGACGAGCTGAAGGCACTGGCGGTCTCACCATCATGGCATGCAACAACATTCAAGAAGACGGGGTTGCGGCTCGCACCGCCTTGCTGGCTTTGGCGCAGATGAAGGACCCAGACATGGTCTCCTGGATCGAAGAGGACCTGTCATTCCCGAACTCCACGGTGGACCGAGTTACGCCCGGCACCGTCGATGCTGATCGAGATCACCTGGAGAACACTTTCGGCTACCGCGACCGCTGGCCCGTGACCTGCGAACCATTCAGCCAGTGGGTTTTGAAGGACGCGTTCGTCAAAGGCCGGCCCGCGCTGCAGGACGCCGGGGTCGACGTCGTGGCCGATGTTGAACCGTATGAGTTGATGAAGCTTCGTCTAGCCAACGGGACTCACCAAGTGCTGTGCTACTTCGGGCACCTGCTCGGCTACCACTACGACCATTGGGGCAATAGCAGACCCGGACATCCACGCACTGCTGTTGCGCTACATCGACGAGGAGTCGGTCCCGTCCCTCAAACCCATCCCTGGCGTCGACCTCAACAGATGGGTCCGCACCGTGCTCGAACGCTTCGGAAACCCCCAGATACAAGACCGCCTCGCCCGAATCTGCGAAGACACCTCGGACCACATCCCCAAGTTCCTGCTACCCGTCGTCTGTTCGCAGCTCAAGAACGGCGGTTCTGTCGCGGTCGCCGCTGCGATCGTGGCCAGCTGGGCACGCTACGCAGAAGGCGTTGACGAGAACGGCGACGTGATCGACGTCAAGGACCCACTGCAAGACGTACTCATGGCCGCGGCACGCCGGCAAGCATCCAGGCCTCTGTCGTTCGTCGAGAACACGACAGTCTTCGGTGACCTGGCCCAATCGCGAGATTTCAGCGACGCCTACATACAGTCGCTGTCTACACTGCGTCGATACGTCGCCCGTGCCGCGCTACGCAGCGTCTAGCACCCTCGCAGGGTGCCCGTTGCTGCAACCGAGCAGCGACGACAGACAGCAATCAGACGCGACAACCCGGTCTGGGGCAGTACGCGGGAAAGAACCGTCCATTACGTTGAACACCACAAGGTCCTGATAGGTGCGGGATTGGGCGTACTGGCGATTGCGCCGGGCGGCGCCGGACTGATCGTCGCCGGCGCGTTCGAGGCAACGGCAGCAGGGTAGGGGCGTTTTCTTAGGGCTCCGTCGGCATATCCGCTGTTTGAAGTTCTTAGTTCCACCTGCGGGCTGCCGAGAATGTAGGCATGGGGAGGCTGGGACGAATCGATGCGCGGATCGGGCGGTCTGGCCCGCGGGGGGGCGACGGGGTTGGGAGTTGGCGGGCGGGGACGGTCAGCCGTCGGGTTACTGCGCTGTCGGCGGTGATGTTGTTAGTCCTGTGCGGTGTCGCGATCGCCCGCGGTGAGGTGGTTGGTTCGCACATTGCGTCCGCGTCGCGGGCGGTGGTTTCCGCAGATCTGTTCCAGGATGCCCGCGCGCAGGCGGCCATCGAGGATGCCGGAGCGAGCCGCTACATCCTGAATTCAAGCACGGAGGCGTTGCACGCTGAACAAGCGGCGGCTGCCGCGCTCGACCAGACACTGGCTTCGATCTCGACGAGTGAGCACGGCACCTCCGCCGGCCCGCTCCGCCAGCTGGCTGCGCAGCACGCTACCTACGACGGGCTGGCCCGACAAATGGTCGACCTCGTGGACAGCGACCAGGCCGACGCTGCGCGGCGTGTGCTAGCGGAGATGGAATCGCTCAGCAACCAGATCGACGTCCAGCTCGGTGCCCTGGAAGAAAGCCATCATCTGGTCGCGGTGGCGCGTTTGCGCACCCTCGACCGCGAAGCGACGCTTCTTCGCATCGGTACCCCGATCGCGCTGGTGTTGGCGATGCTGGTGCTGGGTGGGTCAGCGCTGGTCAATCGCGCGAATCGGCGGAGTATGCAACAGCAGGCGCTGCATGACGCGCTGACCGGGCTGCCCAACAGATTGCTGTTCGCCGACCGGGCGTCGCACGCGCTCGCGGCGGGACGCCGCACTGGGAGCGAGCCGGTGGTGATGATGCTCGACTTGGATCGCTTCAAAGAAGTCAACGACACTCTGGGCCACCGTGAAGGTGACCGGTTGCTCGTCGGGGTCGCGGAACGTCTGATCGGCTCGGTGCGTCCGGGTGACACGGTTGCGCGGTTGGGTGGGGACGAGTTCGCGATCTTGCTGGTCGATGGAGGAATCGGCGCCGGTTCGCTGGCGGCCGCCCGCATCCTCAAAGCGTTGGAGCCGCCTTTCGACCTGGATGGGGTGACGGTGAGCATCGAGGCGAGTATCGGCCTCGCCACGACGGGGGACTTGTCGGGATCGCTGGGCGCAGCTGATGCCGTCTTGGCCGCTGACTTGTTACGCCACGCTGACATCGCGATGTATGAAGCCAAAGCACAACGCTGCGGCTACCGATCCTTCGCCGGCGACGACAACGCACCGCCCGCCCGCCTCGCCATGCTCGGTGAACTCCGAAACGCGTTGGACAACGACGAGCTGGTCCTGCACTACCAGCCGAAGGTCGCCGCCGACACTGGTGAGTTGATTGGTGTCGAGGCGCTCGTCCGCTGGCAACACCCCACCCGCGGGCTACTCCAGCCCGCAGAGTTCATCGGCCTCGCCGAAAGCACCACGCTGATCCAACGACTGACCACCATCGTCATCGACAAAGCGTTGGCTTTGGTTCGCGAGCGGCTCGAGGACGGGGTCCGGCTCCCGGTCGCGGTGAACATCAGTGCGCGCTCACTGCTGAACAGCGGCTTTCCGGCCACCATCGCCGACCAACTCGACCACGCCGGTGTCCCTGCGCAGCTGCTGTGTCTCGAGCTGACCGAGAGCACCATGATGTCTGACCCCGACAAGGCGTTGGGCGTCATCCGCGAACTCCACGCTATGGGTGTGCGGCTATCGGTCGACGACTTCGGCACCGGTTACTCCTCGATGGCCTACCTGAAAGTCCTCCCGGTGGACGAGATCAAGATCGACCGATCCTTCGTCACCCACATGACCACCGATAACGATGACGCCATGCTCGTCCAAAGCGCCATCGACCTGGGCCACAACCTTGGCCTATCCGTCGTCGCCGAAGGCGTCGAAGACAGCGCCACCCTCATCGCGCTCAAAGA
>DASRZB010000362.1:0-12130 GCA_035653855.1 Acidothermaceae bacterium
GCGTGGGGGCTTCCGACCAGCGATCGGGTTCGGGTCGTTCCCACGCTTGCCAAGGTCGAAGAGTTCATCGCCCACTACGGCGAGCATCGTCACGACGTCGAGCACGAGATCGACGGGGTTGTCGTCAAGGTCGATGAGGTCTCGCTGCAGCGCCGTCTCGGCACGACGTCGAGAGCGCCGCGATGGGCGATCGCCTACAAGTACCCGCCCGAAGAAGTCACGACGAAGCTGCTCGAGATCCGGGTGAATGTCGGCCGCACCGGCCGGGTCACGCCGTTCGGCGTCATGGAGCCCGTGAAGGTCTCGGGTTCGACCGTCGAGAACGCCACGCTGCACAACGAGGACGAGATCAAGCGCAAGGGTGTTCTTATCGGTGACACGGTCGTGCTCCGCAAAGCCGGCGATGTCATTCCGGAGATCGTCGGTCCGGTAGTCGACCTGCGCGACGGCAGCGAGTACGCGTTCGTCTTTCCCACCGTGTGTCCTGCGTGCGGCACACCGTTGTCTCGACCTGCAGGTGAGGCCGATACGCGTTGCCCGAATCAGCGGTCATGTCCAGCGCAACTGCGTGAACGGCTGTTCCACCTGGCGGGCCGTGGGGCGTTCGACATCGAGGTGCTGGGCTACGAAGCGGCGGCAGCACTGCTCGAGTCGGGCCTGATCGTCGACGAGGGCGACCTCTTCTCGTTGACCAGCGCGCAGCTCGCCGGCGTGTCGTTCTTCACCAAGCAGGACGGCGCCTTGAAGGCGAACGCGGAGAAGTTGATCGAGAACCTCGATGCCGCAAAGACGCGACCCCTTTGGCGAGTGCTCGTCGCGCTGTCGATTCGCCATGTTGGTCCGACCGCAGCGCAGGCGCTGGCCCGCGAGTTCGGCTCGATCGACGCGATTCGCGAAGCATCGGCGGCCGACTTGGCCGCGGCTGACGGCGTGGGAATGACGATCGCGCAGTCGATCGGTGAGTGGTTCGAGGTCGATTGGCACGCTGACATCGTGCGCAAGTGGGCGGCGGCGGGCGTTCGGATGGCCGACGAGCGCACCGATGAAGGCCCGCTGCCACTTGCTGGCTTGACCCTGGTCGTCACCGGATCGTTGACCGAATGGAGTCGCGACTCTGCGACGGAGGCCATTCAGAACGCCGGCGGCAAGGTCGCGGGGTCGGTGTCGAAGAAGACCGACTTCGTGGTCGTGGGCGACAACCCGGGCTCCAAGTACGACAAGGCGCTCAGTCTCGGCGTGCCGGTGCTCGACGAAGCTGGCTTTCGGATCTTGCTCGACGATGGTCCGGACGCCGCGCGTGCAACCGCGCAGGTTCGTCCGCCGAGTTAGAACACGCGGGCGCGGGCGCACCGGAATGGGCCACCTGCCGTATCCATCCCGCGACCCGAACTGACGATGCTCGAAGAAATGAGTGAGCAGATCGACCACCGCAACACGCCGCCCGCGCCTGGGTCGGCGTTGTGGTGGTATCTCTGGTCGGTCATCGTGCTCGCGATCGCCATCCTGGCGGTCGCGGCCGGGGGGCTGCATCACGACGACATCTCGGCGATTGTGCGCCGGCCGGCGTTCTGGCTGGTTGCCGCTCCGATGGTTGTGACGACTCTGCGCCCGATCGTCCCGAAGAACCGCGCGGGCGATGGAACGTTCGCGCTCGTCGTATTCGTCTTCGCGCTACTGCTGTATGTCGGGTTGCCCGCGGCCGCGTTGCTGTGCACGGTCACGATGCTGCTGCGCGGCGCCATGTACAAGCAGTCTCTCCTTCGCAACGTGTTCAACGTCGCGCAGCATGTCGTCACGCTCGGCACGTCGTGGTTGGTGTTGCATGCTTTCGGGATCGATCCCACACCGCTTCACACGTGGACCTTCACCGAGTCGTCGATCCGAGTGAGTGAACTCGTCGCGGTAGGTATCGCTGGCATTGCGTACCTGGTGGTGAACAACGGCACGGTGTACATCGCCGTAGCGATCAGCGAAGGCACGTCCCTCTTCTCTGTCATTCGCGAGGATGTGCGGCACCTGGCGATCGTCGGCGTAGCGATGGTCAGCTTGTCGCCGCTCGTGTTGATCGTGATGGTCCACATGTGGCCGCTCGTACCACTCTTCTATCCCGCGCTCGTGTCGCTGTACCAAAACGCGACGTTGTCGGTGGCGCGCGAACATGACGCGCTGCACGACTCACTGACCGGTCTTGGCAACCGCGACATGCTCCATCGCGAAGCGTCGAAAGTGTTCGACGGCTTGGCGCGTCAGCATGTCGGGATCGCGGTACTCGTCCTCGACCTTGACGGGTTCAAGGGCGTCAACGATCAACTCGGCCACGCGGCCGGCGATCGCTTGCTGCAGGTAGTGGCCGAAAGGCTGAGTTCGGTCGTGCGCCCAACAGATGTTGTCGCCCGTCTTGGCGGCGACGAATTCGTGGTGATCGTGCAAGACGTGCCAAGCATCGCCCTCGCGCGCACCACCGCCGTCCGACTTCTTGATCGGGTGAACGGACCGTGTCAGATCGACGGCAACTCACTCGAACTTCGGGCCAGCTTGGGTGTCGCCCTGGCTCCCGACCACGGGGTCGATTTCGACTCGCTGCTGCGCCGGGCCGACCGCGCGATGTACGTCGCGAAGCGTGCAGGCTGCGGCGTCGCGGTGTTCGATCCCGCGCAGGACGGCGACCGGGGCCGGATCCCGGTGCAGTTCGGCGCCACCGGCACCGACAACTGAGAGAGCAGCCCCTTCTTCGCATCCCTGGTGGCTGTTCCACCGCGCGCTTTGGGCAGTTTCGGCAACCACTCGGGATGCGAAGAAAGGGCTGGAGGGTGCTCAGGTGGTCGAGCTGGGCGTCCGTACGCTGTGGCGGATGGTCTTGACGTCGCCGCGCAGCTGCCTCACGTCACCGCGAAGGGTCTTGATCGCTGGGCGCACGGACTTCAGGTCGGCGATCGTCGTCGCGCCGTCGACGTCCGACTTAATGGTCGACAGGTCGGTGAGCATCGTGGCGATGTCGCCGTCGATGGTCGTCTTCTGTGCTGCGGTTAGCTTCGTGCTCGCGTCGACCTTGGTCTGAGCGGTCGTGAGCCTGCCGGTCACCTTCGCGACACGGGCGTCAACGCGGGCTTGGATGGCTGACAGCGAACGCCCGCGGGCGACCGATTCACCCCCAGTCGACCCGCCGGACGAGACGGAGGCAAGCACCGCCGAAGCGTCGAACGTTGAGGGGCTGGACGCCGAGGGGCTGGACGTCGAGGGTGCCGTGCTGCTGGTCGCGGCCGCGGCCACTCCAGCGCCCCCGACGAGTAGGCCGGCGGCGGTGACCCCGGCGATGAGGGACTTGCGGGTGACATTCATGGAGAACTCCTGGGTCGGTGTCTTGATTGTCTCCACCAAATGTCGGTCGCGCACGTCAGGCGACGACACGCCGTCATGTACGAGGCAGGTAAACCTGCGTATTAACCTTCGTGAGTGGCAAGTTTCGACCACGTGCGCCGGATTGCGCTGTCACTGCCCGAGACGACCGAGGCCGTGTCATGGGGGAACGCGCACTGGCGGGTCAAGAACAAGGGATTCGTGTGGGAGCGCCCGCTGCATCAAAGCGACCACACGGCGCTCAAGGCCCTCGGTGAGCAGGCCCCGGACGGCGCGATTCTCGGGGTCCGGGTGGCCGACCTGGGCGTGAGGGCGGCGATGATCGCCGACGATCCGACGCTCTTCTTCACGATCCCGCACTTTGACGGCTTCCCGGCGATCTTGGTCCGGCTCGAGCAGATCGGCGTCCCGGAGCTCGAGGAGCTGATCGTCGAGGCGTGGCTGGACCGGGCGCCGAAGCGGCTGGCGCAGCAGTACCTCGACGGGCTGGCGTGATTTCGTAGCGTTCTCGGAACGATCCGCGGCTAACGTCGTCGGCAACAGACAGCTCGTCTGAGAACAGGCGGAGAAGTAGTGACGACCAAGTCGGACGCCGTGGTCGATCCGGCTGTGCCGCGGTTCCGTTGGGCCTCGCCCGGCTCGGCCGTCGTCGTGGCAGTCATCACGATTGTCTTGCTCGTCGTCGGGGTTCCGCTCTCGGAGATGGCGAAGCAGGGCCTGGTCAACCAAGACATCCTGATGCTGCCGTTCGCGATCGTCGGGTTCATCGTCGCCCGAAAGCAGCCACGTAACCCGATCGGCTGGGTCATGCTCGCCCTGGCCCCGATCTTCGAGCTCAGCGCTGACGCCGGCATGTATTCGGTGATCATTTATCACCTCGGTCACCCGACTCTGCCGCTCGGGCGGCTCGCGGTTGCGCTGACCCAGCTCTGGGTCGCACTGCTCGTCTTGTTGCCCGTGCCGATCATGTTGTTCCCTGACGGACGCCTCGAATCACGTCGGTGGCGATGGGCGTTCTGGCTCTACGCTGTGGTTTGCACGCTGATCTTGATTTCCACGGCAATCGCAGACGTGGGGGCGTTTACCGACCGGCACATTCAGGTCGACTCCACCGGAGAACTGACTGCGTACAAACAAAACGCGAGCCACAATCTCGCTGCGGTGCTCTTCCCCGTGTATGCGGTGCTCGCGTTGGCGTTCGTGATTCGCCAACTGGTCGCCTACCGCCGCGCCAAAGCGGAGCGCCGCGAGCAGCTGAAATGGCTCATGGCCGGCGGCACGATCGGCATCGTCGCGATCGCTACCACGCTTTCCATTGGTGCGGGATTCGGCTTTGTCGGGATCATCGCGGTGCCGGTCGGAATCGGCATTGGGATTTTGAAGTACCGGCTCTACGACATCGACCGATTGATCAGCCGCACCTTGTCCTACGCGATCGTCACCGGACTTCTCGTCGGGATCTACATCGGCTTGGTCACGCTGGCCACGCGCGCGCTGCCCTTGTCCTCACCCATCGGTGTCGCAGCCTCGACGTTGACGGTTGCGGCGCTGTTCTCACCCTTGCGCCGGCGCGCGCAACACCTCGTCGACCGCCGGTTCAACCGCGCGCGCTACGACGCCGACGCGACGATCGCTGCGTTCGCTGCGCGGTTGCGCGACGAGGTCGACCTCGAGCGCGTGCAACACGACCTGCTCGACGTCGTCCGCCGATCTGTCGAGCCGAGTCACGCCGCGGTCTGGGTCCGCTCGGCTTCGTGAGCCCACCCGCCGTCCGACCTTTGGTCCTGAGCGGTCGCAAGAACGACCGTTGGGGACCAGCACTGCGCGGCGTTGGATTCACCGACGCCTCGGCCGCCCGGTAATCCACGTTTGCACCGTACGGGCGCCCCCTAGGATGGCGGCTATGCCGTCGATCACCCGCGCCGACGTTGCCCACCTCGCCCGCTTGTCCCGCCTTGCGCTCAGCGATGACGAGCTCGACCAGATGGCCGGCCAGCTCGAGGTCATCATCAGCTCGGTGGCCCGGGTCAGTGAAGTGGCCGGCGCCGATGTGCCGCCCACTTCGCATTCGGTACCGCTGACCAATGTGTTTCGCCCCGACGAGCTGCAACCGTGCCTCACGCCCGAAGCTGCACTCGCTGGCGCGCCCGCAACAGAAGACCAGCGCTTCCGGGTGCCTCGGATCCTGGACGAGGAGTAGTTCGGTGACCGAGCTCACCAGGCTCAGTGCTGCCCAGGCGGCGGCGTTGATCGCGTCGGGCGAAGTGTCCGCGGTTGAGTTGACGACCGCTCACCTCGACCGGATCGGCGCGGTCGACGGCAGCCTGCACGCGTTCCTGCATGTCGACACCGAAGGCGCCCTAGCCGCCGCCGCCGGCGTCGACGCGAAGCGAGCGGCCGGTCATCACCTCGGCCCGCTGGCCGGCGTCCCGCTTGCGTTGAAAGACGTCCTCACGATGCAGGGCGTCCCGACGACGTGCGGTTCGAAGATTCTCGAAGGCTGGCGGCCGCCCTACGACTCGACCGTCGTGCGCAAGCTGCGTGCAGCCGACGTCGTCATCCTCGGCAAGACGAACATGGACGAGTTCGCGATGGGTTCCTCGACGGAGAACTCGGCGTACGGCGTGACGCACAATCCATGGGATCTCGACCGGATTCCCGGCGGATCGTCGGGTGGGTCGAGTGCGGCTGTTGCCTCCTACGAAGCGCCGCTGGCCATCGGTACCGACACTGGTGGCTCGATTCGCCAGCCGGCCGCGGTGACGGGCATCGTCGGAGTGAAGCCGACGTACGGGGGAGTGTCGCGCTACGGACTGATCGCGTTCTCCTCGTCGCTCGATCAGGCCGGCCCGTTCGCGCGCAACGTCTATGACGCCGCACTGCTGCACGCGGCCATCGCCGGCCACGACCCGATGGATTCAACATCGATCGACGCACCAGTGCCTGACGTCGTTGCGGCCGCCTTGCAGGCCGACATTCGAGGGCTTCGGATCGGTGTCGTCCGTGAGCTGAACGGCGAGGGCTACGACAACGGCGTACGGCAGAGATTCTCTGAAGCTGTTGCGCTACTTGGTGAACTCGGCGCATCGGTCGGTGACGTGAGCTGCCCACACTTCGACTACGCGATGCCTGCGTATTACCTGATCGCACCCAGTGAGTGCTCGTCGAACCTCGCTCGATTTGACGCGATGCGCTACGGCCTGCGGGTTGGCGACGACGGCACCCGCAGCGCCGAGGAAGTCATGGCGATCACCCGCGCGGCGGGCTTCGGTGCCGAGGTGAAGCGTCGCATCATGATCGGGACATACGCGCTCTCGAGCGGTTACTACGACGCGTACTACGGGTCGGCGCAGAAGGTACGCACGCTGATCACTCGCGATTTCACCGCCGCGTTCGAGCAATTCGACGTTCTGATCTCGCCTACCACGCCGACCACTGCATTTCGCATCGGCGAGCGGACCGACGATCCGTTGAAGATGTACCTCGCAGACCTCGACACGATCCCGTCGAACCTCGCGGGCAACGCGTCGATGTCGGTGCCGTGCGGGCTTTCACCGGACGACGGGTTGCCCGTCGGTCTGCAGGTGATGGCGCCGGCGATGGCTGACGATCGCCTCTATCGTGTCGGCGCCGCACTCGAGGCAGCACTCAACGAGCGTCGAGGCCACTTGCTCCTCGAGGAGGCACCGGCGCTATGAGTACAGCGTATGAAGCAGCCCTCGCGAGATTCGAGCCGGTATTCGGGCTTGAGACGCACGTCGAACTCGGCACTCGTTCGAAGATGTTCTGCGGATGCTCGACGACATTCGGAGCGGCGCCGAACACGCATACCTGCCCGACCTGCCTCGGCTTACCTGGGTCTTTGCCGGTCACGAATGCCGTAGCGATCGAGTCGACGATCAGGATCGGACTTGCACTGCATTGCACGATCGCGTCGTGGTGCCGATTCGCCCGCAAGAACTACTTCTACCCCGACATGCCGAAGAACTTCCAGATCTCGCAGTACGACGAGCCGCTGTGCGTCGAGGGATATCTCGACGTCGAGGTTGAGGGCGAAGTCGTGCGGGTGGGCATTGAACGAGTGCACCTCGAAGAAGACACCGGAAAGTCTTTGCACGTCGGCGGCTCTACGGGTCGCATTCATGGTGCGACCCATTCACTGGTCGACTACAACAGGGCCGGTATTCCGCTGGTCGAGATCGTCACGAAGCCGGTGCCGGGTACGGGCGCACTCGCCCCAGAAGTCGCGCGCGCCTACGTCACGGAGTTGCGCGAAACCCTGCGTGCATTGAACGTGTCCGACGTTCGCATGGAAGAAGGATCGCTTCGTTGTGACGTGAACCTGTCGCTCAATGCGATCGGCACTCCGGAGTGGGGGACCAGAAGCGAGACGAAGAACGTCAACTCGCTGCGGTCAGTAGAGCGCGCAGTTCGCTCAGAGATCGAGCGGCAGGCCGACGTACTGTCGAGCGGCGGGCGGGTCAAGCAGGAGACGCGACACTTCCACGAAGACAGTGGCCTCACGACGTCCGGTCGAAGCAAGGAGCAGGCGGAGGACTACCGCTACTTCCCGGAGCCAGACCTGGTGCCGATTGCACCTCCTGCCGAGTGGGTCGAAGAGTTGCGCGCGACCCTGCCCGAGCTTCCGTTCGATCGCCGCCGGCGACTGCGCGACGAGTGGGCCATCTCGGTGCTTGAAATGCAGGCGGCTCTAAACGCCGGTGCGGTCGGATCGATCGAGGCCACGGTAGCGCTGCGCGTCCCGGCCCGTGATGCGTACAAGTGGTGGATGGGTGAGCTTGCCCGCCAGGCCAACGAGCGCAGCGTCGAGGTCTCTGAGCTGCCCGTGACGCCGGAGCAGGTCGCGCGCATCGTTGCATTGATCGCGGAGGGCAAGGTCAACGACAAGCTCGCGCGGCAAGTGCTCGATCTCGTTATCGCAGGTGAGGGTTCGCCCGACGAAGTGATCGCAGCACGCGGTCTTGCCGTGGTGTCGGACGACGGTGCGCTTGGTGCTGCCGTCGACGAGGCCATCGCGGCTGATCCGGATGCGGCGCAGAAGGTGCGCGACGGGAAGGTCGCGGCCGCAGGTGCGCTCGTGGGTGCGGTCATGAAGCTGACGAGGGGTCAAGCCGATGCTGCGCGGGTTCGCGAACTCGTCCTGGAGAAACTCGGCGCGCACGGCTGAGCCTGAACTGGGGCGGCCTCCGAACCGGGACCGCGCGGGCCACGTGTGATGGGCAAGGTGAACCGAACCAGCCTGGCGACGCGAACGCCCCCGGGCGGGGGACAATCGCCGAGTGCGGTCCGTCCCCTCGCCCGAGGGCTACCGAGACGACCATGGCCGCGGTCGGGTGGAGGAAGCGTGCGCGTGTGGATCCCGTACTCCGATTGGGTAGCGGACGTCGAGAAGCTGAGCCCTGAGATTGATGTCGACGTCTACACCGGTGAAGGACCGCCACCCGACGGGGTTGGCGAGGTCGAGTTCTACGTCGCGCCGTACTCGTTCTCGCTGGCATCGCTCGAGCTGGCTCGCGAGATGAAGTCGCTGCGGGTGTTCCAGCTGCTGACCGCGGGATACGAGCACGTATTGCCTTACCTGCCGGAGGGCGTCACGTTGTGCAACGCCGGCGGCGTGCACAACTCAAGCACTGCCGAGTTGGCGTTGACATTGACGCTGTCATCGCTGCGCGGGATCCCCGACTTCGTGCGCGCGCAGCAGGAAGGGCGCTGGGTGCACGCGGACTATCCCGCGCTGGCCGATAAGACTGTGCTGATCTTGGGCTACGGCTCGATCGGGGAGTCGATCGAAGCGCGCCTGATTCCGTTCGAGGTGAATCTGATCCGCGTCGCGAGCCGGGCGCGGTCGGGTGGCGTCCACGGTGTCGACGAGCTGCCCGAGCTACTGCCGCAAGCCGATGTGGTCATCGTCATCACGCCACTGACGCAGGCGACGCGACACTTGGTCGACGGTCGGTTCCTGGCCGCGATGCGGGACGGCGCGTTGCTGGTCAACGTTTCGCGCGGCGGCGTCGTCGACACCGCCTCGCTGTTGACCGAGCTGCAGAGTGGTCGCCTTCACGCGGCACTTGACGTCACGGACCCAGAACCACTACCTAGCGACCATCCGCTGTGGAGCGCGCCCGGTGTCTTGATCTCGCCGCACGTGGGTGGCAACTCATCCGCATTCCTGCCGCGGGCCGCCCGCTTGGTCCGTCAGCAGGTCGCCACGTTCGTGGCTGGCGAGCCGGTCGACAGCGTCGTGGCCGGGCCGCCTTCGACGATCACTGTCGGGGCCTAGCCGCATCGTGGTGCGCTCCGAGCAGGAGTTCCGCGACTTCGTCGCTGGCTTTGCTGACCCGCTCGCGCGGTTCGCTTTCCTGCTGAGCGCTGGCACTGACCTCGATTCGGTGGACATGACAGTTGCGGCGCTCGCCTTCGTTCGTCGGCGATGGCGCGACGTCGAGGCAACAGGAGCACCGGAACCGCTCGCGATAGAAGAACTGGTGTCGGCACTTCCACGTTCGCGCCGCGGTAGCGCTGTTGCTTCGGCGCGGCCCGTCGCGAACCGTGTTGGCGTCGCGCGAGCGGTAGCACCCGCCGTCCCCGCGTTAGCGCACTTTCCGGACGACGAGGCCGACGCGGGTTTGCTGCGGGCGGCGGCGTGGGCTACATGGAAGACGTTGACCCCACGCCAGCGAGTGCCGTTGCTGCTCGAGGATGCTTGCGTCGCGGCCCCACGGTTGGCCGGGATCGAGATCGCCCAGTCTTCGCGGTCGGCCCGACGTGCATCGGTGGTCGCTGACGACGCGTGGCGGTCTCTTCGGCACGCGATGATGGCCGACCCGGTGATGCGCGGTTGGGTCGACTCGACCGACGATGCGCAACTCGCAGTAGTCGTGCGCGATGCATTGCGCGAGCAGGCGGCAGCTGCGCCCGCACTGATCGACCCGTATTCGCGTGCCCTGCAGCGGGTGTCGCGGATGCGGTTACGGGCCGTCGGTGCGGTCGCCGCGTCGGTGATCGTCGTGGTGGCTGTGGGTGTCGTCGCCGTACATGCGGCTACGCCGAAGAAGAAGAGCGGGCCGCCGGTCTCGGCCTCGACGCTGGTGGACTCAGTGAGCGACCGGGGGCCTGTAGTCGCGTGGCCAACGCGGGGTGCTGCAGCAAAGAACGGCCCGTTGATCACGAAGCTGAAAACCGCTTTCTTGCACGCCCACCCGGAAACCACCGGGCAGGTGCAGGTGCTCCTGGTCACCGACACGTCGACCTACCGGATCGCCTACGTGACGGCAAAGTCGCCGACCGGCGTGCTCGAGTCGTGGTTCTACGGCCCGGTCGGCTCGAACGACCTTGTCGAGGGCGTCGTGCAATATGGCGGCGGCCTGGACGCACGTACCGAGATCCTCGCGACGGGACTCGCCGACGCGCAGGGGCACACCCAGCTCGTCGTGCTCGCTCCGCCGGGCACCCGCACGATGTCGCTGACCACGCATGACACGGTGACCACGACATCGTCGCCATCGCCCTTGCATGCCACAGACGGGCTCGCCGTCAAGGCGGTCCCCACCGGCTCCATCGGGTCGCTGAGTCTGGTGGTGCGAGTCGGGCACTCCGATGTCGTGAGTCAAGGGATGCGAACCCTCGCGCTCGGCCCGCCGTTCGAAGGTGCGAGTGCACCGTTTGAACCGCAAGGGGTGCCGTCGTTTGCCGCTGAGCGGGGGCACCCAGATCCGCAGGTGCTCGCGCAGGCGGCAAACGACGCCGGGCTTATGGCGATGCAGGACGGGGCGGCCAGTCGCGTGCAGATGAAAGTGTTGTGGGGTGGCACCGACCAAGCCGCCAACCGCATCGTCGTCGTCCGGATGAAGATGGAGCTGTCCGACGTGTTGTTGGTCAGCTGGGAAGACCGAACCGGTGTGCCCCGCCAAGAGACCCAAGCCATCGCCGATCCGAGCATGCCGGACGCGCCGCTGGCGTTCAGCTACGTCGGCTCCGGCGACCCCCGAGTCGCGGTTCTCGGTGCACCCGGTGACTCCAGTGCCGCGCTCGTCTTTCAGGGCAAGCAGCAGTCCGCGGTGCCATTGGACGGCACCGGCTTTACCAGCTTCCAGCTGACCGACGACAGCTGGTTGACGTCCCCTGGCCTTGCCGTGAACCTGCTGGGCCCCGCCGGCAACGTTCTCAAAACCATTCCGATCCCGGCCTTGTAGAGGGACGCTGTAGTGATGGCGCGCGTCGAGAACGAGTTTCGGGAGTTCGTCGTCGGCTTTGCCGACCCGCTCACGCGGCTCGCGTTCCTGCTGACTGCGGGCGCGTCGGGCGATCCGGCGGTGCTGAGCGCTGACGCCCTCGCGCGCGTGCGGCGACAGTGGCGCGACGCCGAGGTGACCGGTGCGCCTGAGGCACTCGCTGTGGAAGCCTTGGTGTCTGGGCTTCCGCATCGCCGGCAATTCCACCTGCGCGGGCCGGCCGCGGCGCAGGAGCTGGAGGACGACTACGTCCTTGCCACGGCTGGCGCGGCGACCGTGAGTCACGATGCGTTCCGGCGTCCGCGCGCAGGTGAGGCGGGCTCGCTCGCAGGCTCGCCCGGTGTCAGCGCCAATGGTGATGGTGCGGTCGATGTCGACGTCCTCCATGACGCCCTCTGGAAGGCGTGGCTGGGTCTGAGTCCGCGCCAGCGGGTTCCGGTGGTGCTGGCGGATCCGTCGGTCGCGTCAAGGAGATTGGTCGGGATCGGCGTCCCCGAATCCTTTGGCTCGCCGCGGCGGGT
>DASRZB010000363.1:0-2116 GCA_035653855.1 Acidothermaceae bacterium
GGCTAGCCGCAGCTAGTCGGCGGGGCCCAGCCGCATCATCATCGCGGCGCCACCTGTCGGTGAGGCGCCGACTCCGAAGCCGCCGCCCGATCCTTCGGTTGTGCGGCGGACGATGTCGAGACCGAGGCCGGTCGAGCCGCCGGCGCTGCGGCCGCGATTGACGGAGTCGGGGCCAATGCCGGGACCCTCGTCGGAGACGGTGATCCACGCGTCAACGCGGTCGAGTTCGACCGCTACCGCCATGGCAGTGCCCTCCGGCGTGTGCGCGAAGACGTTCTCCAGCAACGCATCGATGGCAGCTGCGAGGTCGTCGGCCGACACCCGAACGAAGCGCGACACTGTCGGCAATCGCAACTCGACCCGGCGTCCCTGATCCTCGGCGAGCACCGCCCAGAACGCGACGCGCTCTTTCACGACGCTGACCACATCGCACGCTGGCGCAGGTTGCTCGCGCACTCCTCGGCGAGCCTCGCGGATCACCGAGCCGACGGTTCGCTCGAGTGCGTCGACGTGTTCGGTGAGCCGCATCGCTTCGGGCGACTCCGGTAACGCTTCGACGGCCAGCTTGACCGCAGCAACCGGGGTCCGCAGGCGGTGGGACAGATCGGCGACCTGCTCGCGTTCGTCGTCCAACAGTTCGTTGATCCGTTGCGCCAACCGGTTCATGGCAACGCCGACCTCGACCACCTCGCGGGGGCCGGTGACCGGCGCGCGGGCGAGCAGTTGCCCGGACGACAGCCGGTTGGCCGTCGACGCGAGCGCCGCGACAGGGCGCACCGTCCATCGCGCCAACTGGTCAGCGATGATCATTGCGACTGCCAGAATCGCGATCCCGACCAGCACCAGGATCACGATGGCGGTGACGACGCCCTTGTCGAACAGCGCAGCCGAGACGAACGTGCGGATGACGATGGGTTTTCCTGGTGCATCGGTGACGGGGTGCCAGATCTCGAGGCCGCCCTTATAACGCACTTGAACCTCGCGCAACTCGGTGCCGTTGGGTCCGACTGCGAGTTGGCGGGCCGGGGAGTCTGGATCCGGCGGCTGCCCACCAACCCACTGCCCGTTTCCGAGCCGCACCTCGACCACAATCCCGGTGGGCGAACCCTTGACCGCCTCACCAATTGCGGCGGGTGTCCGCTCGATGGTCTGCACGGCATTGACGACCCGCTGCGATTCCTTCAAGCCGTCGTTTAGCGCCCGCTGGTGCGCGAGGTTGCGCACGAGCACCGACAGCGGAACGAGAAATGCCACGATGACGAGCGTCGTGGTCGCCGCCGCAAGGATCAGTAGCCTTCTGCGCATGCAGAGTCGGACTAACTGTCAGGTTCGGTGGGGCCGACGAGCTTCACGCCGACACCGCGCACGCTCAGCAGGTAACGCGGCGCGGCCGCCGATTCCCCGAGCTTGCGTCGCAACCATGACAGGTGGACGTCGACGGTCTTGTCGGCGCCGCCGTAGGCCTGCTGCCACACCTCGGCCAGCAGCACCCGCTTGCTCACGACTTCACCTTCGTGCTCGGCGAGGTACAGCAGCAGGTCGAACTCCTTGCGGGTCAGCTCGAGCTTGTCGCCGTCGAGACTGGCTTCCCTGGTCCGCTGGTCGATGCGCAGACCGCCGACCACAACAGCCTGGGCGGCATCGCCGCTGGCCATCCGCCGCAGCACGGCCCTGATTCGCGCCTCGAGGTGATCAGACGCGAACGGCTTGACGACGTAGTCGTCGGCGCCCCAGTCGAGAATCCGGACCATCTCGGCCTGATCGTCACGGGCAGTGGCCACGATGATCGGCACCTTGCTGACCGCGCGCACCATCTGGATGAGCTTGCCGCCGTCGAGATCCGGCAGCCCGAGATCCAAGACGACGAGGTCAGGAGCGGTGTCGACGACCGCCTGGAGGCCGGCCATCGCCGTCGGCGCGGACGCCACCGCGTGGCCGCGCTCAGACAGCGAGCGGGTCAGTGAGGTACGGATCGCGGCGTCATCCTCGATCAGCAGCAGACGGGGCACGTGACTGACGGTACTCAATGCAGGCTCTGATACCGCACCGGCCGGGCCAAGATTCGGCTGCCACCTTGAGAGCGCTTTAACTCCGGATCGACCCACATCGGCCGAGA
>DASRZB010000364.1:0-3717 GCA_035653855.1 Acidothermaceae bacterium
CGGTCCGATAACGGTCGCCGACGTGGTGGCGATGGCCTGCTGCCTGGCGTCGTGTACCGCGGTCGTCCTGGCAACCTGCCTGCGCCTGTCGATCCGCACCCCGCATCGAGCGGACCTTCGGGGACACCGCGACACCCCGGCACCGCCCGCGGCCATGGCCGTCTATTCGGTCCGGCTCGCTACCGTCACCACCCTCATCGGCCTGCTGTTCGCCCTCTCCGCACACGAGCAGTCGTTGTACGCCTGCCTCGTGCTCGCCTCGGGTTTGGTCTCGCTGAGCGGCCTGTCTATCGCCCAGAGCTTCCGCCGCTGGGATGACCCGTCGGTGCGCGCGAGAGTCGTCGCCGCCGTATCGAACGGCTGAACCCACCCCCGCGCAAGATGACCGAAGTCCCGCTGCCCCCGTAGGCTTGCGGAACTAAGTAAACGCGTCCTGCATGGTCAGGCCTGCCCAGCCGCCCGCAGAGGTGCGAGTATGCGCGTCAGTCGTAGCTGCATGCGAAGGGAGTGGTGACGCCGAATGGGACGCCGCACGGTCCTGCTCGTCGCCGCCGTCCTGATCGCCGCCCTCGGAGCCGGCTTGGTGCTGATCTACGTCCACGACGTGAACCAGAAGGTCAAAGCCCGCGAGGCGCCCGAGCAGATCCTGATCGCCAAAAAGATCATTCCGGCCGGGACGACGGGAGCTGCCGCGTCTGCCGAAGGCGACCTTCAGTTCAGCAAGGTCGCCCGCGAAGCTGTTGCCGCCGGGGCGCTCGCGACAATCGACCCGGTCGCCAACCTGGTCACCCTGGCACCCATCTACCCCGGTGAGCAGATTCTGTTCACGAAGTTCGGCAAGCAGGGCGCCTCGAGCGCGCTGACGATCCCCACCGCCGGGACGATGGCGTTGAGTGTCGCGCTGCCGGGTCCTGCGGGGGTCAACGGATTCCTCGCCCCGGGCTCGCAGGTGGCCGTCTTCCTGACTGCGGGCGGCTCCACGAAGCTGATCCTCCCCCGCGTCTCCGTCATCGCGGTCGGTAGCCGCACGCTGGTGCCGTCGTCGGGCCAAGCAACCGGCACGACCCAGCAATCCGACGTCGTCACCTTCGGTGTCACGGCCGCGCAAGCCCAGACGCTGATCTTCGCGCAGTCGGCGGGCAGCCTTTATCTCACCCTGCTGACCGCAAACTCCTCGGTCCCCTCACTGCCGCCGACGAACGCAACGAACGTCACGGACGCCGCCGAGTCATGAGTACCGAGTCATGAGCGTCATTGTCGAAGCCGACCCGACCCGAGCGGAAACCTTGCGGTCCGCACTCGGGCCTGGCGTGCTGGTCCTGAAGACACTCGATGACCTTCGCCGTCACCTCGAGGCACACCCCGGTGAGGACGCCGTCGTCCTCGGCCCGTCCGTCGACCAGGACGCCGCGTTCCACTTGAGCGACAGCATGCGGATCACCCGTACGAGCCTCGGTGTCGTTCTGGTGCGTCGGCGCATCGACACTCCCCTGCTTGTTGACGCGCTGCGCAACGGCATTCGCGAAGTCGTTGAGGAACGTAACCTCGCAGGGGTCAACGATGCGGTGCGGCGGGTTCGCGACGTTGCAGCAGCGATGCGTCAACGCGCCGCGCACGGCGACGGTGAAGACGGTCGCCGCGGAGTGGTCGTCACTGTCTTCTCCGCGAAGGGCGGCTGTGGAAAGACCACGTTGGCAAGCAATCTCGCCGCATCACTCGCCGACGGCGGGCGACGTGAGGTCTGTCTCGTCGATCTCGACCTGAACTTTGGCGACGTTGCGATCGTGCTGCAACTGTTCCCGGCACACACATTGGCCGACGCTGTGCCGCTACTCGAAACGCTCGACCTGCCTGCAGTCACGGCGTTGTTGACGCCGCACTCGCCCGGCCTATCTGCATTGGTCGCACCGGTCGAACCAGGCTCCGCCGAGACAGTGCCAGCGTCGCTCATCACGACGATCCTGCAGTTGCTACGAGAGGAGTTCGCGTTCGTCGTCGTCGATACACCACCAGCGTTCACCGACCACGTATTGGCGGCATTCGACCAGTCCGACGTGATCGCACTGCTGGCGACTCTCGACATCCCCGCACTGAAGAATCTTAAGCTCACGCTCGAAACGCTCGACCTGCTCAATTACCCGCGCGAACGACTGCGTGTAGTGCTCAACCGGGCCGACTCCAAGGTCGGGCTCGCACTGTCGGAGGTGGAGAAAACGTTGCGGGTGCCCATCGCGTTGCACATCCCCTCGTCGCGCGCTGTGCCGGCCTCCATCAACCGCGGCGTGCCGATCATGCTTGACGACCCGAGCCATCCGGTGAGCATGGCCATCCGGCAGTTCGGTGACGACTACGTGCTGCCGCTGGCGCGTGCGGCGGACCCAATCGCAGCGACCTTGCGAACGGATCGGCGCGGCCTGTTGCGGAGAAAGTCGAAAACGTCATGAGTCTCGCCGATCGGCTTGCCCAAGCCCGCCGGTCGCGCGATGCGAGCGCGGACTCAACGACACAGGCGCTCGAGGCGCAGGCCTCGGCTGCGCGCCGCACCGCCGATCCATTCATCGATCTCAAGCGCACAGTGCACGCCACGCTGCTCGACAACCTCGGCCCCCAGCTCTACGACACAAGGTTCACCCAAGCCGACCTCGAGCAAAGGGTGCGGCACACGCTGCAGGGCGTGCTCGCCCAAGAAGAGACACCACTTTCGGTCGCCGACCGCACGCGTATTGCTCAGGAAATCGCCGACGACATCCTCGGCTATGGCCCGCTCGAGCCATTCCTTCGCGATGCGGACGTCAGCGAAATCATGGTCAACGGCCCGAGCCAGATCTACGTCGAGCGGGCCGGTCGGCTGCACGCCGTCGCTGCGTCGTTTGTCGACGAGACGCACCTGCGGCGCACGATCGACAAGATCGTCGCGCAGGTCGGTCGTCGGGTCGACGAAACGAGTCCGATGGTCGACGCCCGACTTGCCGATGGCAGCCGAATCAACGCGGTCGTCCCGCCGATCGCGGTCGACGGCTCATTGCTGACCATCCGCAAGTTCGCGACTGATCCTTATGAGGCCGACGACCTGATTGGCTTCGGCACGATGACGCCGGAACTCGCCGAGTTCCTGCGGGCGTGTGTGAAGGCGCGGCTCAACATCTTGGTCTCCGGCGGCACTGGCGCGGGGAAGACCACAACGCTGAATGTGCTGTCGTCGTTCATCCCGTCGGACGAACGCATCATTACCGTCGAGGATGCCGCCGAGTTGCAGTTGCACCAAGAACATGTGCTGCGACTCGAAGCCCGGCCGCCGAACATCGAGGGTCGCGGCGAGATCAGGATCCGCGACCTCGTCCGCAATGCCCTGCGCATGCGCCCCGATCGGATCGTTGTCGGCGAGGTCCGCGACGCGGCCGCACTCGACATGCTGCAGGCCATGAACACCGGCCACGACGGGTCGATCAGCACGGTGCACGCGAACTCGCCGAAGGACGTGCTCGCCCGCATCGAAACGATGGCGATGATGGCCGGCATGGAACTACCGGTGCGCGCAATCCGCGAGCAGATGGCGAGCGCGTTCGACGTGATCGTGCACCAAGCGAGGTTCAAGGACGGCAGCCGACTGATCACCTGCGTGACCGAGGTTGTCGGCATCGCGGCCGAGGGCGACAGCGTCGAACTGCACGACCTGTATCTGTTCGACCACAGCCCTGGGTACGACGACATCGGGCG
>DASRZB010000365.1:0-6114 GCA_035653855.1 Acidothermaceae bacterium
GTCGAACCACGGCGGCCGCCAACTCGATCGTGCCCCTATCCCGTTACGGGTCTTGCCCGACGTCCTTGATGCCGTCGGCGACCGGGCCGAGGTGTGGGTCGACAGTGGGGTGATGACCGGTGGGGACATCGTCGCGGCGACCGCCCTCGGCGCCCGCATGGTCCTTGTCGGGCGCGCGTACCTCTACGGTCTGATGGCCGGCGGCGAGCGTGGGGTCGACCGCGCGGCAGAGATCCTCACTCGTGAGGTGCGTCGGACTATGCAGCTTCTCGGCGTGGCGTCAATCGCGGAACTCAAGTCGAGCCACGTGCGGCTGCCTTAGTCGTTACGGAGGTTGTGGCGTTTGGCCGTGCGTCGAGCAGCCAGTTGGCAGACACCAATGCGGCGAACGCTTGTGTCTGTGTCGAACGGATGAGTCGCAGCCTGGCGTTCAGTTGTGCGATTTGCCTGCGTCGCTGCCGATGGAGAAAGGGTGGAGCTGGACACGGACCAGGGGAGCCACCACGACGACGGCTGCCAGACGTCGGACGTCGGTGTCGACGCTTCCCGCCTGCTCGAGGTTCTTAGCCGCATCGACTGTCACGTCTATATCGGCGAAACCCTGCCCGGTGGTGGATATCGCGAGATGTTCACCGGCCCCGGCCTCGAGGCCCTGCTCGGCGGACCAGTACCGGAAGGCGTCGATCCGGCCGACGCGTGGGACGCCGCAGTGCACCCTGATGACTACGAGCGTCAGGCGACCGCTTCGTCGGGTCATGGCGCGAGCGGACCGGTCTCGGTGGAATACCGATTGGTCGGCTACGACGGTGTGATCCGGTGGGTGCTCGACCGGATGTGGCCGTGGCCGGTGGCTCCAGACGGCCGGCTCATCTATGACGGGCTCGTCACCGATGTCACTGAGCTGCATCAAACCACCGACGCGCTTCACGAGGCGTTGCTGGTCGCGCAATCGGCAAACCTTGAACTCGCGCAAGAGCGCGCCGTTGCCGAGCAGCAGGCCAGAACCGACGACCTGACGGGTTTACGGAACCGTCGGGACTTCGCCGAACGGCTGGAGCGCCACCTCACACGCGCAGCGTACGACCAGCGTCCGATCGGGTTGCTCCTCATCGACATCGACTTCTTCAAGCAGATCAACGACTGGCACGGCCACGGTGCTGGTGACCAGCTACTCACGGCGTTCGCCGACCGGCTGCGCGAATCGACCCGACCTGACGACCTCATTGCACGCTGGGGTGGCGAAGAGTTCGTCGTGCTATTGACGGATCTGGGTAGTGGCAACGTCTTGGCCGAACGAGCCGAGCAGATTCGCAGGGCCGTGGCGAGCACGCCGTTCATCATCGCCGGGCAGGCAATCGGTGTGCGAGTGTCGATTGGCGCAGCGCGCAGTAGCGTCGCGCTCGCCACATCCGATGCGTTGCTCGCGGCCGCCGATGGCGCTATGTACGAGGCCAAGCGTGCCGGGCGCGATCGGGTGTCGGTCGCCCCCGCTCACGAGAGCGTCTTGCAGGAGAGTGCACTCCGCTCGCGCGGATGAGGCGACGTTCGGCAGCAGGGCCAGACGTTATGGCGTCGGTCCGGATGGTAACCACACTGACCAGTCTCCCTGCTGGTCGGTGGTTTGCCCGCCCTCGATCAGGTGCCCGTCGGGATCGCGGATGTAGCACCGGATCTCGTACGCATGCTGCTTGGGCGGCGTCAGGAATTGCGCACCCCGAGCACTCCACTCCGCGTACACGGCAGCGATGTCCTTGACCCGAATGTTGAGGAAACTGCTCACTCTGTCGGGATCGGGTGGCGTTTCCAGCGTGACGGCTGGCTTGTCATCGGTCGGGCCCCCACCGACGTTGATGATGATGAAGCTGTTGGCCAGTGCGACGTAGCGGAGATCATCCTTGGAGAAGGCTAGCTTGCCGCCGAGCACTTCGGTGTAGAAGCGCCAAGAGCGCTCGACATCGTTCGACACGATGAAATGGCACAGCACCATTCCCGCTTCAGGCCCCGCGGATTCGTCCAACTGCCATCTCCACAGGTTGGCTCGGAATCGACCCGATTTGACGCTAGTCGCTTGAAGCGGCCAATCGGAAGCCCCACCAGCCGCCCGCCCCGGTTAGGAGTCGTCGGACGTCTCCTGAAGCGCAAGGGTGTCGAAGGGTTGCCGTACGCGCGAGATGTCGGTGAACGACGTCATCAACGGTGTTTGTCCGCCACCCGGACCTTGGCCGCCGAGTGGTCGAGTAGTTCTTGGGCTGGCAGCCCGCGGCCGATCAGTCGCTGAGCGACGTCGCTGAGGCGAGCGTTGTGATCTCGTGCGTAGCGACGCAGAACGGCGAACGCCTGATCCATATCGAGGCCGCCGAGTTGAGCGAGGACACCTTTTGCTTGCTCAATAGTGATGCGGCTGGTCAGTGCGGTTTGCAGTTGCTGGTTAATGGTTTCCTTGTCGCTTGCGGCCTTGTCGGCGACCAGGGCGATGCTGGCCACATGTGCGAGCGCCTGAGCAAGGTCGAGATCGTCTGCGGCGAGTGCGCCAGCCTTGGCGCTAAAGAGGTTTAGCGCACCTAGCGTGGTGTCGCGAAGCCGCATGGGCAGCGCGTGCACAGCCGCGAACCCGGCGGCGGTTGCGGCGGCGACGAATTGCGGCCATCGTCTCGTTTCGAGACTGAGGTCGTTAACGCGGATTTGCTGCCCGGTGTGGAAACAGTCAAGGCAGGGCCCTTCGTCGCGCTGCAGCTGGAAGATCTCCAGGTCACGCGTGCCTTCCGACGACGCGGCCAACACGTGCAAGACGCCCTGACCGTCGGCTAGCAGCAACCCCGCTGAGGCGATGTCGAGCAGCCGCGCACAGTCGCTGGTCAGCCCGGACAGCAAATCGACGACGTCGACACCGTCGGCCATGCTGTTGGCGATTGAGACGAACGCTCGGGTGATCTCATGTTCTCTATCTGCGCTCATGAATGCCTCCGGCCCGGATCTGTTCGGTCGTTGTCGGTCTCCAGCGAAAGCTCGCGTTCGACAATGGACCATGCGACCTGACTCGCGGTGAGTCCCTGCGCGAAGGCGTGCGCGCGCAGTCGCGCTAGTGCGTCAGCCGGACCGACACCCAGCTGAGCCATCACCATTCCCGTCGCTTGGTACACCTCGACGCGAGCCAGCGACGCTAGCTGCTTCCATGCCGGCTCGTCCCGTCCCGAGGCTGCCAACTCGGCCTCGGCGCTGATCATGTCCAACAGCGGCAAGGCCGCGAGTTCAGCCGCCATCAACCCGCCGATCAACGAGTTGCCTAGCAGTGGACCTGATGCCTGCCGGTACAAGTCCAGCGCGCCGACGTGAGAGTTGGCGAGGCTGATCGGCAGCGCGAACAGCGCACCCACGCCGAGATCTGTGGCGGACCCGACGAACGCGGGCCAACGAGTCTCCGCTACGTCCCCGATGTCGGGGGCGAAAACCGGACCGTCGCGCAGGGCATCCATGCACGGACCCTCACCAAAGGTGAACTGGAACTCATCCAATTGCCGACTTAGTGCGTCGCTAGATCCGAAGGTGCCCTGACTCGAGCCATCCAGCATCAGCGAGATGGCCGCGCCGTCCACATCCAATAAGTCAACGCAGGCGTGACACAGTCGATCTGCCGTCGACATCTTTGGGTCACCGGTGTCCATAGCCCGACCAAGACTCGCGCGCAACTCAGCAATGGAATCCATCGCAGCACTCCTCCAGAGCCAAATGGTGGCTAGGTACGGCCGCCGACGGTCTAGAGCGAAGCGTGTGTATTACACCGACGATACGCTCCCGATGGTGGTCCCAAGGCAACCGTGCGCTGGCGATCATCGGTCACTCGCGGATCGCCACGTGTCCTCCGATCCGGTCAGCCTGAAGGCACGGCCCGTCAGATGACCTCAACGACCCGGTCGCTGAGGTGGTCGAGGCGACGATGCCGCGGGCTGGCTAATGGTTTTGGCCTATAACGATCTATAAGATCTGTTCTAGATATTTTTAGGCCAATTTATTGCGTGATGTATGCTCTTGTGGTAATAGATCGCAACTAACCGCCCAGACCACCGCGGCCGCGCTTGCCAGACCTGGGATGTCGTCGTGGTTGAAGAAGAAAAGCTCTCTTCGGTGCTAACCGATTTCGCGCACACGATGGCGACCGACTTCCCCATCCAGGCCATCTTGGATCATCTCGTGGAGCGCATTGTCGAGGTGCTGCCGGTGACCGCGGCTGGTGTGACGTTGATCTCGGACGGCAACCCGCCTCACTACATTGCGGCCTCGGATGAGTCTGCGTTGCGGTTCGAGAGGCTGCAGACCGAGGTCGGGCAGGGGCCGTGCCTGGAGGCCTATCACTCGGGTAACGCGGTGGCGATCGCGGATCTGAGCACCGACGATCGCTTTCCTCAGTTCCGCCCGGTAGCCCTCGAGGCGGGCCTAGTGGCGGTTTTCGCGTTCCCGCTACGACACAGCGACGGGCGGCTCGGTGCCCTAGACCTGTATCGGGCAACGCCCGGACCGCTCGGCGAGGACGACATGGCCGCGGCCCAGACCTTGGCCGACGTCGCGGCGGCATACCTGGTGAACGCGCAAAGCCGTGAAGATGCTCGCGCGACCTCCGACAGCTTCCGGCACAGCGCCTCACACGACCCGCTAACCGGATTGCCAAATCGTGCGCTGCTGCTGCAAAGGATCCAGCATGCCGCACTACGCGGCCGCCGTTCCCATACACACGCCGCTGTCCTCTTCGTGGATCTCGACCGGTTCAAACGCGTCAACGACACCTACGGCCATCAGGCTGGCGACGAGCTCCTGGTCGCGGTCGGACGCCGCCTCTCGGCGCTGGTCCGGCCTGGTGACACGCTGGCCCGTTTTTCCGGCGACGAGTTCGTGTTCTTGTGCGAGGACATGGAAAGCGCCAGGGACGGCGAGCTACTTGCCGCACGGATCGACAGCGCGTTCGCCGAACCGTTCGTGTTGAGCGGCGTGGAGTTAGCGGTGACCGCGAGCGTGGGTTTGGCCTTCGCCGGTGCCGGTGAGATGGTCTCCACCCTGCTCGTGAAAAACGCGGATATCGCGATGTACCAGGCCAAACGCAAAGGAGGCGCAGGCCATCAAATCATCGACCTGCGCGAGGCGTCCGAAACCGTCAACCGCAACAGCCTCGAAAGCGAACTGCGCGTCGCATTCGCCCGCCACGACCTCAGCGTCGCTTACCAACCGATCGTGCGTGCCGCCGACGGGGCTATCGCCGGCGTGGAGGCGCTGCTGCGCTGGGAGCATCCAAAGCGCGGCACGGTTGGCGCGCTCTCGATGGTGGAGGCCGCAGAAGAAAGTGGGCTCATCGTCAAGATCGGAGCATGGGTACTAGAGCAGGCGTGCCACGATCGCCGGGGGTGGGCGGCGACGTATCCGGACTCACCACTGGAGCTAGCGGTGAACGTATCCGCGCGCCAACTCATGAGCGACGAGTTCGCGGCGACGGTCTCCAGCGTGCTCTTACGAACGGGCATGCACCCAGGTGCGTTGATCCTCGAAGTCACCGAAAACATTCTCATCAACGACAGCGACCGTGCAATGATCGCGCTCGCAGATCTGAAGAACCTCGGCGTGAAGCTCGCACTCGACGACTTCGGGACGGGGTTCTCTTCGCTGAGCTATCTACAGCGGCTGCCGATCGACATTGTGAAAATCGACCGTAGCTTCATCGCGAATATGAACCCACCGTTTAGTGCGACGATCACCGCCGCGGTGACCAACCTCGCACACATCCTCGGGCTCAGTGTGACCGCGGAAGGCGTCGAAACCGACGACCAACGTGACGCGGTGCAGTCCATCGGCTGCGAATGCGCCCAAGGCTACTTCTACGCCCACCCCATGCCTTCATCCGGAATTGTCGCGGAGCTCGCCGCGCGTAGCCTGCGCAAGCCGGCGTAGAGCGAACGGTTGAACCGATTCCCTGCGGGCACAAACACCTCGGCCTCCCCCTGAATTTGCGGGAGTGCCCCACAGCTAAGGGAGCACGCTCGTGATAATTCTCGGTGTCGTTCTGCTGCTTATCGGCTTCATTGCCGGTATCCCAATCTTGTGGACACTTGGCATCGTGGTGCTGGTCGTAGG
>DASRZB010000366.1:0-6926 GCA_035653855.1 Acidothermaceae bacterium
CGCGCGTAACGGACGGCGAAACCTCGGGCAAAGGTCAAGCGAACTCTCGCTGCAGCTAGCGCTCAGCGTGGCGGCGCTGCGCGCCTTGCACAGCTCGATCGCCTGGATGATCGTGTTCGTGTAGAGCGGCGCGGACCCCACTGCAGGCACTGCGGCGTAACGGCGGATCACGAACTCTTCATGGGCTGTCAGTGGCAGCACTTCGCTGCTTGGCGTGACGTTGTCGGCCAGCTCAAGCTCGTCGTATTCACGTTGCGGGCGACAACAACGGTACGGCGAACCTCTAGCATCGCCTCGGTGAACGCCGAGCCACGCGGAAGCAGCCAGGTGGGCGGATCGAAGAACCGTGGTTGCCGTTTGGGGTCGGAACCCAGGGGTATGCGTGCGGGACCGGCGGCCGCGCCGGTGTGATCCCACCCACGCTGGAGAGTGCTGGTCATGTCTACCGATGCCATCGTCGTCCTCAAGGATGACCACAAGGCAGTCAAGAAACTGTTCAGGGCCTTCGAAAAGGCAGCGAAGAGCGGCACTCCCCAGACTCGGGGAGCGCTGGTTACCCAGATCATCGCCGAGCTAACTCGGCACACCTTCATCGAGAACGAAGTCATGTATCCAGAGGTCCGCAAGTTGCTGCCCGACCTCGAGGACGACGTGCTCGAAAGCTACGAGGAGCATCACGTCGCAGACGTCCTATGCCTTGAGCTCTCGCAGATGTCTCCTGCCGACGAACACTTCATCGCGAAGACGACGGTGCTGATCGAGAACGTCGAACACCATGTCGAGGAAGAGGAGACGGACTGGTTCCCGAAGGTGCGTGAGGGACTGTCGAGGACCCAGCTCAGCGAGATCGGCGTCCGACTTCTCGCACTCAAGAAGACCGCACCGACTGACCCGAGTGATCCCAAAGCGAAGAAGAGTGCCCACGACGCCGTGACTGCGTGAGGTCGAACGGTCCGAGCGACGGAGGGCTGCTATGCACCAGGGTGGGCCGATCCTTTGGTGCTCCAGCGGGCGTTCTTGCGCCCGTTCAGGACCAATGGTCGTTTGAATGGCGGGACCGACGGGAGCCGTCTGGGTCGAAGTGACTAGCTGCGCGCCGCGCGATGCCGGAGCAGGCGCGCTCGGACTTGGTCGAACGGTCCTTCTCCTGGGCCATTCAGTCTAAATTCGCCCGTTTGGTTTGCGGCTGAGCGCGGTGTCACAGAGGATGCAGGTCAGACGCGGATATATGCCGCTCGGTGGGCAACGCGCCCGTTCAGTCCGTCCAGGGGGACGCTCTTATGCGCAAGGCGATTTCATCTGTAGCCACCGGCGTGGCCGTTGCCGCCCTGTTGACGACGAGCGTGGTGGTCGCCATCTCGGCGTCCGCCTCCAGCACCGTGGCATGCAACGCGATCGACGCGCCGAAGGCCATGAACGACCTGCCTGCGTCAGCCGACTGTCCCAGCGCGGGCAGCGCCGTCCAGGCCAATGCCCTTGCCCCGAACCTCACGCCGGCTGTCGCTCCTATTGCCACAACGCAGATCAACTCGACGCCGCTGACGTTCGCGCGGACGAATGGCGACATTCTCGCGATCAACAAAGTCGGCCCCGACGAGTTGGCCATCGGTGGCGACTTCACCGACGTGATCGAGCCTGCGTCGGGCGGGGGAACGCTGAGCGTTGCCGCGACCGACTTCGCCGTCATCTCCGAGTTGACCGGGCAGGTCGTCTTCGCCGGGCAGACCGTGGGCACCGGATCGGGTTCGGCGACCAACGGCTACGTGCGGGCGATCAGCACCTTCGGTGGCGTCACCTACATCGGTGGCGACTTCACTTCTGTTGGCGTCATGGGCGGCACTCTCACCGCGCGCAACTATGTCGCTGCACTCGATGCGTCGTTCAACGTGACTGCATGGGCCCCAGCAGTGACCGGCTATGTGCGGGCCATCGCTTCTGACGCGAGCACGGTGTACCTCGGTGGCGATTTCGCCACCGTGCAGGCTGTCGATTCGACAGCCGGAACAGTCGTTTGGTCCAAGCCTGCGACGGGCGGCAGCGTCCACGCTTTGCTTGAGACCGGCAGCTACCTCTACGTCGGTGGCCTCTTCGAGGTCTACAACGGCGTGACGCAACACGGTTTGGTGAAGGTCAACCCGAGCGACGGTTCACTCGTGACCGGATTCAACGCGAATCTGCGGCCAGACGAAGGCAACGTGTTAGACCCGACCTACGGGGCATACGACGGCGAGGACGTCATCGCTTTGTCGGTTGGCCCTTCCGCGAACCAGATATTGCTCGGCATTGGCGGCCACGCCCCCCCGAACGAGTCATCGAATGAAACGATCCTGACCGATGTTGCGACTGGTGCGCGTCTTTGGAAGTACTCCACTCGTGGTGACTCCCAGGCGGTCGGCAGCGTTGGCGACACCGCTGTCGCGGGCTATCACAACAGCACCGGCGACAATCCGCTGACCGCGCCGAACTATTTCGGCATCCAGTTGGATGACACGAACTCGGCCGTCACGTCGTGGAACCCGGCGATCACCGGCACTGTCAATGCGAATGCGGACGGCGGGAACGGCGGTGTTCAGGCGATATACGTCGACCAGAGTAGCGGCACGCTGTACATGGGCGGCGCGTTCACGATGTGGAACAACGAGAATCTCGTCGACAAGTCCCTCATCGCGTTCTCGTTCAGTACAGGGGCCGCGACGGTGCCTGGAATTCCTGCACCTGGTACCGCGACCGCGGGAGATGGCACAGCCACGGTTAACTGGACGGCGCCCTATGACGGCGGCTCGGCCATCACCGGCTACACCGTCACCTCGACACCAGCTACTGTCCCCCAGACGACGACCGGTGCCACCACTTTGGCTTTCACCGGACTGACCAACGGCATCTCCTACAAGTTCAAGATCACGGCGACGAACGGGGTGGGCACGTCCACGTCGTCGGTGTTGACGAACTCGGTCACACCAGCCGGCGCCGGCGTCACGACAACGACCACCACGATTTCGGCTTCTCCCGGCGGACCCGCGACCGTCGGCGCTTCGATCGACTTCACTGCGACCGTGAGTCCGAGCAATGCTGTCGGATCGGTGCAGTTTATGGATGGTGCGACTGCGCTGGGCTCGCCCGTCGCGGTTACGGCCGGCACCGCGGACTACCCGACGACGGCGCTCAGCGTCGCGGTTCACTCGATGACTGCTTCGTTCACGCCTGCAGATCCCACTGCGTTCTCGGCATCGGGGAGCAGTGCGCTCAGCTACGAAGTTGACGCTGTTGTCGTCAGTGGCGGCGGTGGTGGTGGCGGCGCACCCGCCGCACCGACCGCCGCGCTGGTGCGCATCGCTGGTGCTGACCGCTTCGCGACTGCCGTCGCGACTTCGAATGCGGAGTTCCCGACTGCTGGGAGTGCTGGAGCTGTGGTCTTGGCGCGGGCCGACAACTACCCGGACGCCTTGGTCGGCACTGCGCTTGCTGCCGCGAAGAGCGGCCCGCTGTTGTTCGTCCAGGGCGCCACGTTGTCCGACGAGACCCGCTCTGAGATCGTGCGCGTGCTGCCGGCTGGCGGCACCGTCTATCTCCTTGGTGGCACCGCAGCGATTCCGGACAGCATCGCGACCACCCTGACGGGTCTTGGATTCACCGTCACGCGCTACGCCGGCACCGATCGCTACGACACGGCGCTGAAGGTGGCTGCGGCGCTGGGTAGCCCGGGCACGGTGTTCCTGGCGACCGGCACCAACTTCCCCGACGCGCTCAGTGCCGGACCGGCAGCAGCCGAGGTGCATGGCGTCGTCCTGTTGACCAACGGGCCGACCCTCACGCCGACCGTGAAGGCGTACCTGACTGCGCACCCGGGCACGGTCTACGCAGTCGGTGGCCCGGCCGTAGCAGCCGACCGCGCGGCGATTCCGCTGGATGGCGCCGACCGGTACGCCACCGCTGCTGTCGTAGCCACCGCGATCTTCTCTGCACCTACCACCGTCGGCCTTGCGAGTGGCGTCACATTTCCCGACGCGCTCAGCGGCGGTGCCTACCAGGCCCGCGCCGGCGGACCGATCCTGCTGGCCGCCCCGACCGCGTTGCCATCCGAAACCGGTACCTACCTAAACGACGGCAAGGCAACGGTCGCCACCGCTGAGATCTTCGGCGGCTACACCGCGCTCTCCGCGTCGGTACAAAGCGCCATCACCGCAGCACTCGGCGGCTAACCCGCGCTGGGCATCAACACTCCGTCGGCAAGGCCGCGACGCGAGCCATTCGTCGTCCGATCGCAAAGCGGTTACGCAGCGTGACGAGAGTGGCCGTGCTGGCGAGCAAGTCCGGCAGCGGCGTGCCGCCGAAGCCTGGGTGAATCGGCGTGAGCACGTGGCTGTGGCCGGCCGCAGCGAGCGGTTGGGAGAACGGCGCCATGGAGTACGCCGCATAGCCCGAAACGGCAGCAGTGAGTTGCGGGTCGGATTGCAGCGACGCATCGCTCGCCTTGCCCGTCACGGTGAAGTCCCAGTGCGGCTGCGACGCACCCGGCAGCTGATCTTGTACGTGCCGGGCTGTACATTCAGCGCGAACCCGCCGGACAGTCCGGTCGCTGCTGCGTAGCTCCGCCTCGGTAACGGCGGACGCATTCTTGTTGACGATGCTGATCGCAATGATGGTGGCGCGGCTGCTCATGTTACGGAGCCGCGCGAGAGACCGCCGCCGCCGGTGGTGCTGCAGCGACAACTTGCGCCGCGATTGACGGTTCGTGCATTGATGCGGACGCCGATGCTGCGGACGGCGACGATGTCGACGCCGGTTGTCGCCGTCCCGCCTGCCGCCGTTTTGCTGGCCAAAGGGTGAGCGCCAACATCGGCACCAAGTACACGAGGTAGGCAGCAACCTCGATCCACACCGGATAGGTCTGCAGTCCGAGGACGCTGGTGAGCACGGCCGACAGTGCGGTGCCGGGATGGATCAGCCACGACAGGTCGAACGCCTGCGTCTGCCCTATGGTGAGCCAGCCGGCTTCGTTCGCGGTGTGAACCGCGGTCATGACGAGTCCTGCTGCAACGACGATCAACACCACGCCGGTCGCCCGGAAGAACCGCGACAAGTTGATGCGGACGCCGCCCCGATAGATGCCATAGCCGAGCGCGACCGCGACCGCGATGCCGAGTACGGCGCCCGTCGCGCCCGCTGCTGCGTTGCCGCTGGCGCGAAATGTGGCCAGCAAGAACACGGCCGTTTCGAAGCCCTCGCGCAGCACGGCGAGGAACGCCATCACAACCAGTGCGCGCGCGGAACCTTCAGCTAATGCCGCCGCTGCTGCGCCTTCGAGTTGACCCTTGAGGTCGCGCGAGTGCCTGCGCATCCACCAGACCATGTACGTGACCATCGCGACCGCGAACAGGCCGACGACGGTCTCGAGTCCTTCCTGCTGGCGTTGCGGGAGGTCGGTCGTCGCGATCTGCAGCCCGACGCCGACCGCGAAGCAGATCGCGACAGCGACGCCAACCCCGATCCACACCTGGCGCAGCGCGTCACGGCGACCCTGCCGGCCCAGGAACGCGGCCACAATGCCCACGATCAGCGATGCCTCGAGGCCTTCGCGCAGCCCGATGACAAAAGTCGGAAGCACGCCGCCTCCTTGCCGAGGTTTGGATAGGATCACCTAACTAAGGGGACCCTAACTCACTGCCGCCCCGCCGTGCAAGAAGTTGGACGGCGGGGGCCGCGGTCAGCGGTGGGAGTGCCAGTTGTGCATGGCGGTCTCCAGCTCCGCCTGGTCCAGCGCGGGGACGCTGATCGCGCGCCGGGGCAACGACTCGGCCAGCATGCCGTCGAGCATGAAGTCGAGGTATCGGCGCCATAGGTCCGAAGACACGGGCTCGGTGTAGTCGCTGATCGCACCGGTCATCCAGAGCACCATCGGAATGTCGTTGGCCTCCAGCTCGGGGCGCAAGATGCCGGCCGCCTGCGCCCGCGAGACGATCCGCATCGCAATCGGCTGCGGACGCTCCGGGGAAGCCGGGAGCTCGGTCGTTGTACCTTCGACTGAACGCGGTGGCACAAAGGCGCAGGTGCGGAGTGAAGCGATGGCTCGGGTCGTGGTCCGGTACTACGCCGCCGCACGGGATGCTGCTGGTGTAGCCGAGGAGACCGTCGACGCCGACACGATGCGCGCGTGCCTGTCGGCGATCGAGGCCACCCACGGGCCCGAGTTGCAGCGCGTCATGAAGGTCTGCACGTTTCTCGTCGACGGGCTGCGGGCCCGAGATCTCGACCGTCAGTTGCTCGGTGACGTTGAGATCGACGTGCTTCCGCCGTTTGCGGGGGGATGAGCTGTGACGCTCTCGAGACGACGCGGCACATGACCCCAACCCAGCTCCGGGCCTACTCCGCTGTTGTCCGCCATGGCTCGGTGAAGGCGGCGGCGGCCGAGATCGGGGTGACCGAGGCGGCTGTGTCTTTACACCTCGGGCAGCTGCGCAAGGAGCTGGACGATCAGCTGTTCACGCGTACGGCCGCCGGTCTCGCGTTCACGCCTGGCGGTCTCCGATTGGCGAGTCGCGCCGCCGAAATGCTTGGCCTGCAGGCACAGACGATTCGCGAAGTGAATCAAGCCGGCCACGGTCGCCGTCTCATGAGGCTGGCCACTACGAGCCTTTTTGCCGAACACGCGGCACCGGGCCTGATCGAGTTGTTCCTTGCGCGAGCCGACGATTTCGACGTCGAACTCAGCGTGCGGCCACCGTCGCAGTTCGAGACCCTGCTCGCGTCGCGCGCCGTCGATGTGGCGATTGGCCCGCGGATTTCGGGTGCCAGCAGTGCGCTGGTGTGTAAGCCGTTCCTCAACTATCACGTCGTCGCGGTGGTCGGTGTCGGTCATCCTCTTGCGACGGTGGCTCCTCGCCCTGCGCAGTTACGCGAGCAGACCTGGTTGCTCGGGCCGTCAGCTG
>DASRZB010000367.1:0-6962 GCA_035653855.1 Acidothermaceae bacterium
AGCCGTTTGTTGCGAGTTCTGGCGTTGCCGTGCAGTTGAGTTTCTCCTCACCCGGCGTGCTGACTGCGGTGCTGGTGAAGGTCGGCGATCACGTCACGAAGGGTCAGGCGCTGGCCTCCCTCGATTCGACTGCAGCGCGCATTGCGGTCACCAGTGCGCAGGCGAACGCCGACAAAGCGAAGACTGCGTTGGCCGCGTTGACGCAAGGTTTGACGGCGCAAGAGTTGGCGCAACTCAACCTCGGTGAAGCGCAGGGTGCAACTGCGGCCACGAACGCGCAGCAAGCGTTGGCCGACGCGCAGGCCCAAGCAGATCAAGATGCCGCAACGCAAAACAGTCTGCTCAATGCGGCGGAACAGGCGCTTGCCGACAGCGAGGCGCAGGCCAATCAGGATGCGACAGACTCGGCACAGCAGGTCGCTGCCGCGCAAGCGCAGTTGGCCGCAGATAAGGCGCAAACACCACCTGATCCGGCGAAGATTGCGGCCGACAACGCGGCGGTCGTGGCTGCGCAGGACAACCAGGCCAGCACCGCGCTCGGTGACGCCCAGCAGGTGCACACTGCGACGGCCAACGTGACGAATGCGCAGAACAGCGATGCCGCGACGGCGTTGCACGATGCGCAGGCGATTCACCAAGCGGGGGCAGCTGCGACCACTGCACAGCAGCAACTCGCGGCGACCAAGGCAGCCGATGCGGTGCACACCGAACCGCCGCAGTCGACTGCACTGGCGAGCGCCCGCGACGATGTGACGGCCGCCCAAGCCCAACTGCAATCCGCAGCGCTCGCCCTGAGCGCGACGACACTTGTCGCTCCCGCAAATGGCGTGATCGCCGCAATCAACGGCGTGGTCGGCGAGTCAGTCGCGACGAATGGTGCGAGCGGATTCATGACCCTCGAGGAGCCGGGCAGTTCATGATCGGTGAACGCGGATCGGTCTCACGTCGGCTCGTCGTCGTGACAGTGGTTGTTGTCGTTGCGATCGGTGCGGTAGTCGGCGGCATTTACCTGTTCGGAACAAAGGCACCGGCGAAGGCGGCTGGCATCGACAACGCCGCGGCGACGTCGACCGCGACTGTCACGCAGCGATCGTTGTCGGCACAGACGAATGTGAGCGCAACGCTGGGTTACGCGGGCAGCTACAGCGTGGTCAATCAAGCAGTCGGCAGCTTCAGCCAACTGCCGACGGTCGGCCAGGTGATTGAACCCGGTGAGGTGCTGTACGCGGTCGGCGGCCAGCCGGTCGTGTTGCTGACCGGTTCGACGCCGGCGTACCGCACACTCGTGGCAGGGATCAGCGGTCCCGACGCTCTAGAGTTGAACAACTGTCTGGTCGCCTTGGGTTATGGCGCCACGACGTTGCAAGGCAGCACGATATTCAGCGCCGCGACCGCGACGGCGCTAACGAAACTGCAGGCCCACGTCGGTGTCACGCAGACCGGCGTGCTGGCGATGGATGAAGTCATCTTCTTACCTTCGGCCGCGCGCATCACGACTGTCACCGCGACGTTGGGGTCGGCCGCTCAAGCCGGCGCGACGATGGCGACTGCGACATCGACCACTCGCGAAGTCGTGGTCGCCTTGGACGCGACTGAACAAGCATCGGTGAAGGTTGGCGACCAGGTCACGATCACGTTGCCCGACACGAGCACCACACCTGGTGTGGTGTCGACGGTCGGAACGGTGGCGACGACGCCTTCGGGTAACGGTCAGGGAGGGTCTAGTACTCCGACGATCGAGGTTGACGTCACGCCGACCGATCCGAGCGCGACCGGTGCGCTCGACCAGGCTCCGGTGTTGGTTGCCATCACCACCGCCAGCGTGACCGATGCTCTGGTCGTGCCGGTAGCGTCGCTACTTGCGCTCACTGGCGGCGGCTACGCCGTCGAGGTCGTCGCCGCTGATGGCACGCACCAACTCGTCGGCGTCACGCTCGGCTTGTTCGACGATGCCGATGGTCTCGTGCAGATATCTGGTTCTGGAGTGCATGCTGGCGTGCGTGTAGTGGTGCCTGCGTCGTGACACTTGTCCTCGAACTCGAAGACGTCAGCAAGGTGTATCCGGGCGAACCGCCGGTGACCGCGCTCGACGGTGTCAGCTTCAGTGTCAGTAGCGGTGAGTTGGTCGGTGTAGTCGGCCCGTCGGGTTCAGGCAAGACGACGTTGTTGCACCTGATCGGTACGTTGGATCGTCCGACGAGTGGCACGGTGCGCATCACCGGCCTGGACGTCGCGCAGCTGAGCGATCGCGAATTGTCGCGGCTTCGAGGCAGCAGGATCGGCTTCGTGTTTCAGCAATTCTTCCTTGCCGAACACGCGACCATTCTGGACAACGTCGCAGACGGCTTGTTGTACGCAGGGGTGCCGCTGCGCGATCGCCGACGACAGGCAATCGAGGCGCTCGACCAGGTTGGACTTGCTGACCGCATCAGTGCTCGGCCCACGCAGCTCTCGGGTGGACAACGCCAGCGGGTGGCGATTGCACGTGCGCTGGTCGGGCGACCCGCGATCGTCCTAGCCGACGAGCCGACGGGCAACCTCGACACCACGACCGGCCAAGCGATTCTCGGACTACTCGAAGAGCTGCACGAGGCCGGCACCACCATCGTCGTCATCACGCACGACCGCGACATCGCGGCCCGGATGCCGCGCCAGATCCAGATGCGCGACGGCCGCATCGTCGCCGACACCGCACTGTCGAGTGCACTGTGACGACACTTTCACACGCTTCCGGTCGGCTGCGGGTCGCCGACCTTGCGCGGCTCTCGAGCATTGGCCTGCGCACTCGCAAACTGCGCGCCACCCTCTCGGCACTCGGCATCGCCATCGGCGTCGCCGCAGTGGTCGCCGTGCTCGGCCTCTCGGCGTCCTCGCAGGCTGGATTGCTGGCCGAGATCGACAAACTCGGCACCAACCTGCTCACCGTGACCAACGGACAGACAGTGTTCGGCCAAGCTGCGGAGCTCCCGGTGGCCGCGCCCGGCATGATCTCGCGCATCGGGCCGGTCACTGCCGTGCAAGCGACCGGATCGGTGACAGCGTCGGTCTATCGCAGCCCGCTGATCCCGGTGATCCAGACCAATGCACTCTCAGTGTTGGCGACGACCCTCGACCTGCCGGCGACCGTCGGCACCACGCTCGCCGCCGGCACTTATCTCAACGCGGCAACCGCGACCGAACCCGTGGCGGTGCTCGGAGCCTCCGCCGCCAGCCGCCTCGGGATCGACCGCCTCTACCCAGGCGAGCGCATCTGGGCTGGCCAGCAATGGTTCTACGTCGTCGGCATCTTGAAGCCCGCGGTGCTCGCGCCGGAACTCGACGCAGCGATGCTCATCGGATTTCCGGCCGCGAAAACGTACCTCGGGTTCGACGGGCATCCCTCGACGATTTACCTGCGCGCGAACACCGACCAAGTCGCCGCCGTGCAGGCCGTGCTCGCGGCGACCGCGGACCCCGAAGCGCCGAACCAAGTCAACGTGAGCCAACCGTCGGCCGCTCTCGTCGCTCGCGCCGAAACCAAGAGCGCACTCAACGGTCTCTTCCTCGGGCTTGGTGCTGTCGCACTCCTTGTTGGTGCAATCGGTGTCGCGAACATCATGGTGATCTCAGTGTTGGAACGTCGCTCCGAGATCGGCCTTCGCCGCGCGCTTGGCGCGACCAAGGGCCACATCCGCACGCAGTTCCTGTCCGAGGCGATCGTGCTTGCCGTGATCGGCGGCGCGGTGGGGGTTGGTGCGGGCGCGCTTGCGACCGCGATTTACGCGAGCACCAAAGGCTGGGCAATCGTCGTCCCGCCTATTGCTTGGGGCGGTGGGCTCGGCGCCGCGCTGATCATCGGTGCCGTCGCGGGACTGCTACCCGCTCTTCGTGCCGCCCGCATGCCCCCGACAAGAGCGTTGTGGAGCATGTAAGCCCCGGCGAGTGGTGCGCGGTTCAGGTGACGTCGAGCTCGGTGTACATCCCCGCCGTGTAATGGCCTGGCAGGTTGCACAGCAACTCGTATCGTCCCGCGGGCAGGGTGAGCGTCGCCCACCCTGTGCTGCCGGGACGCAGGCCATCACCGGCGCCCGGTGCGCACGACGCCGATACCTCGCCCGCGCTGCCGGTCTCGTCCACCTTGCCGTCCGAGCCGACGTGACGCTCGCCGACCGCTTGCCCTGCCGGCAACGGCAAGACGACGAGCTCGTGGGTGATCACACCGACGTTGCTCACCCGCAACGACACCGTCTGGCCAGCGACGCCACCCGGGCTCGCGACGACCCGCATCATCCCCGGTTGCCAGCTATGCCACCCCGACTGGCCGCCGCGCCTCATCATCGAACCGGCGCCGCCCATGTCGATCAGCGACACATCGACGACCGCGCCAGAAAGAACGGGTGCGGAACAGGCCGAAGTCGCGGCGACCGGCCTGCCGCGAAAGCCACCTCCGGCTGCCCCGATCAGCAATGTCGATACCGCGGCAAGGACCACGACCGCGCCGAGCAACGGCCAGCGACGTCCATGTGCAGCCACAGTGGTCATCGCGTGAGCAGCTCGCGACGTCGCAGGTACTCCTCCTCGGTGACCTCGCCGCGGGCGAGTTTCTCATCCAGGATCTGGCGGGCGCCTGTCGTGGAGTGCTCCAACGGTCTGCGCGCATTGCGGACCAACCACACCGCGCCAGCGACGAGCGCACCCCAAAAGATCAGCATCATCAGGCTCATGACAAGCCACTCACCCGCGCCCCAGCCGTGCTGCCACATCGTCGGCGCTCCCTGTCTCGGACAACCCAGACTTCGAGCATGGACGACGGCAACACCCACGACCGGAGCCCTTTGGCCCCCAAAGCAAGGCCCAAGGTCGCCACTGGCGCCACCTCACCGGCAACCGCGCCTTCGACGCGCCGGCGGGCGAGCACACGGACCCGGTGTTTGCAATACCCGAAGTCTTCACTCGCGAGACGACGATCGGGTAAATGCGCGGCATCCGCAGGCGCGGCAACCTGTACGTTGCCAACGTGCGCGTAACACCCGACAGCGGCATTTAAGTCGCAAGTCTGCGTGTCGATACGGAACGGGTAGTCCGTCGAGAATCGATGCGGGGAGCCATGCATGGCAGAGCGCCATCCGAGGCTCCCGCCTGCGTCGGATGTCGACCGCGACGAAGAACTGAAGCGGCTACATCTCGCCCAAAAGATCAGCCGGGTCGGCTCCTGGAACTATGACGTCGTCGCACCCGCGCTCACCGTGTCGGATGTCCTCCTAGAGCTGTACGGGCTCAACCGCAGCGCCTTCAACGGCAGCTACGAAGTGCTGAATAACTGCGTGCCTGCGGACAACCGCGCATCGGTGGTCGACGCGACGCAGCGACTGACTCAAACCGGCGTCCCGATGACGATTCGCTACCCCGTCATACGCGCAAACGATGGCGCGATGCGTTGGCTCGACGCGCACGGAGTTGTCGAGCGCGACGCTGACGGCATCGTCACGCAAATGGCCGGCACTGTCGCGGATGTCACCGAACTCGTCGAGGCCGAAATCAAGGCGCACGAAGCTCACGCCGAGTTGAGCAAGGCGTTGAGTCACCAGCAGGCAGTTATCGCTGCGACACCTGATGCCATCCACCTGTATAACGTCGCGACCAAGCACCTGAGTCGGGCGAACCGTTCAGGCAAACCGCTTATCGGATTCACTCCAGAAGTCGTCTAGGTACTCGGCGGCCACGACCTCTACGAACTGATGCCCGACCAGGACGTGCTCGAACTCGAACGAGGATTCTTGCAAACCAACAGCTTGCCGGACGGCGAGGTGGTGGCCCTTCGTCATCGCGTGCGGCACTACGACGGCGAAATCCGGTGGGTGTCGCGGCGGCTAACCCCGTTCGCGCGCGACGAGTCGAACGTGGTGACGTCGATCCTCGTCGTCTCGCGCGACGTGACTGACGTCGTGGCCGTCGAGGAACGCCTTCAACGTGCTGCGCTGCACGACGAGTTGACCGGTCTGCCGAACCGCCGGTTGCTCCATGACCGGCTGGAGCACGCCCTGCGCCGTACCGCACGAGGCGGGCACATCGCCGTCCTGATCTGTGATCTTGATGGCTTTAAGCGGATCAACGACAACTACGGCCACGCGGTCGGCGACGACGTGCTGAACCTTGCGGCGCAACGCCTGATCTTCGCGACGCGCGCGAACGACACGGTCGCCCGCATCGGTGGCGATGAGTTCGCGATCATTCTCGACATCCCCGAGCACCTTGACCCGTGGGCGTTGGCCGAGTCGGTGGGTGCCCGCATTGCGAGCCTGATCGCGGAACCGATTCAGGCCGGCGGCCTCGACCACACGCTGTCGGTCAGCATCGGGATTCGTATCGCCGACGACACCGCGACCGCCGACACGTTGCTCAGTGACGCCGACGCGGCGATGTATCACATCAAGGCGCACGGCGGTAACGGTCACCGGTTCTTCGAGATCGCGCACCGGCCGGATACAGCCATGCACGGTCGGCTCGAGCGAACGATTCGGCGAGCGCTGGCGAACGATTCCGTGGAGGTCTTCTACCAGCCGATCGTGAATCCGATGACCAACGCGGTCTACGGAATCGAAGCGCTACTACGCCTGCGCGACGAGGCTGGCGAGTTCCTCGATACTCCGCAGGTGATTGCGGTCGCCGAGCGCACCGGGCTCATCACCGCCCTCGACGAAAGGGTGCTGCAGGTCGCATGCGCGCAAGCGGTGCTATGGCGACGCGACTCCGATCTGGCGCACCTAGTGCTGAACGTCAATCGCAGCGCAAGAGACATCGCGGAACCGGGGTTCTACCAGCGGATCGACGACGCACTGACCGAGAGTGGTCTGGACCCACACGGACTGACGATCGAGATCACGGAGACCGTGCTCCTCGACGCGACCGCGTCCGACCTCGCCGATCTGCGCGACCTCAAAGAACGAGGCGTCGGGCTGGCACTTGACGACTTCGGGACTGGA
>DASRZB010000368.1:0-2073 GCA_035653855.1 Acidothermaceae bacterium
TCATTCGCGGTGTTTGGAAACAGCGTATAGCCTTTCCCGGGCGCGACGTCGACCAGCAGCCAGGAGGTTGTGCCTCAGCATCCACGCTGTCGATGGCCGCGAGGATGATCTCGCCGCTCATGGGTACTCCGCCGTCTGCCCGGTTAGCGACGCGGGCTGCGGGTCTCCAGGATAGGGACCCTCGACCCTAACGGTGATGCCCGACTCACTCGCGGTGCCGCCCGTCTGCGGTTCGATCTGTCCCAGCAGGTTCCCGACGCTCTGGTCGACATCAGTTTCCGGGACACCGGCGTCGAACAGGGAGCCGCGGAGCGAGTCCTCGAGTTCAACCCAGTCATCGGCTTGGAAGAACTCGTGGTAGCCGGAGTCGGTGTCGATATAGACGTCGTAGCGCGGGCCGGTTTTGAGCTGGAACCAGTTAGCGGCTTGGCTGAGCGCATCGAAACCGATTCGGATCATGACCAGCGCCACTTCGTCGACCGTGAAGGGCAGATCTCGCGGAGCCGGCGTGAAGCCGCGCTGGATGGTCGCGATCTTGCGCTGGTTGCCGTCGAGCCATTGCATCGTCCGTGGCCAGTCATGCTTCTGGACCCGCGAACAGGTGTCGACGTGAATGATCGGTTCGTTGGTAGCCCACGCCTCAGCGCCGCACTCGGGGCATTTTGCCGGGCGAATCCCGTCGTCCGTCATGCCGCCTGCCCATTGCGCCTGGGCGCGGCCTTCACCGCCTTGGTGAGCACGGCGAGCGGGTCTTCGGCGGCCGCCTTGGGGATGGGCGGCGCAGCCGACATTCCCCCCGCGATCTTGGCCTCCACCACTACACGATGCCCGCCGCACTCTGGGCGGGTGCCTCGCGAGCTGTTTGGCGCGGAGTCACATCGTCATCGTACGCTCGCGAAACCAAGCCTGCGAATCTTCGCGCAATGCCTTCGCCGCCGAGGTTGAACCGTCGGATGGTATTGGCGGCGCGTGCTCAGGTGAGATCTTCACGAGCTGGCAAGCTGCCAGGGGATCGAAGAGAACTGAAGTTCGATTCAGTGACGGATGTGCTCTTCGCATCGAGCACACCGCGCTAGCCTTGGAGGTAGTTGATGGAGCGAACGTGATCCACGCGTGGGCCGCCAGGCAGGATGTTCCAACGGCGATTGAGCAGTATCGTAGTCTGTACCGCGCGATTTGGGACGACGATGGTTACCCGGTGCGCGACGGTGTGCGCGATATGCGTCTTCACTCCATGCTGTTCAGTCTCTGAAACGGCATCAGCCAGACGCTTCCTTATCCGTTGTCATAACTTTGGGCGTCCGAGAATGCGGGGCCGCCGAATCGGCTTAGGAGCGAGCTATCGCCACGCTGAGGAACGAGTAATTTCGTATTAGACGTTGACCGTGAGATGACCCCGTCGCGTGACCGCCCGTGAACCGACCGCCCAGCCAGGTCGTGCCGCCCTGGGCAGCTGGTGACTCGAGGATCTGAACAAGTTGACCATGGCGCTGACGCGGGCGCCAGTGGTCGTTGGAGCGTCGGACCTGCTCCCGTAGCGGTTTCGGGTGACGACCATCTGCTAGGGATGAAGCGTCAGATATCCGTATACCGTCAGGACCCGCACTGCTGTCAGCATGAGTTCACCCTCGCACGTCAATCGTGGATCCTTGTACGCCTTACAGGCAGATCTGTCGTGCCGTGGCTCTGCAGCCGTCGGTAGTGCTTGATGCACCATAGGCTAACCCGAGCGTTGCTATCGCATCCGTCTACGAGGCACCGCCGTCCGCTCGGATTGTCGCGCACCCATTGCTGGTAGTGCATAGAGCAACGGCCGATGGAACGAGCCCCGCGTTCGCAGCCCTCAACCGAACACGGTGCGCCGCCGTAGGGTCCGTTACGCGTCGACAAGGTCTGACCAGGCGAGCCATGTTTTCTGACTCGCTGATAATGCAGTACGCAGTACCCGTTGGCAACGTGAGGCTTCGTACAGAAGGGAACCGCGCAGTGGTCATAGTTGCCCGCCGCCCTTCTCTCGGCGATCCCCTTCCCGGATCCACGCGGGCGACGTGGCTTTTCCTCGCCACGCCACCA
>DASRZB010000369.1:0-6191 GCA_035653855.1 Acidothermaceae bacterium
GGGACGAACGCGATCATCGAGAAGAACAGCACGAGGTTGTCGACGACGAACGCCCGGCTGCGGAAAATCGCGATCCGAATCAGCGGGTACGTCGCGGCCGCTTCGAAGCGCACGAAGACGACGATGCCAATTGTGCCAGCGACGATGCACGCGATCGTGAGTGGCGACCGCCAACCCCACGTCGCTGCCTGCTCGAATCCGAGGACTGACAGGCCCATGCCGATCGCGGCGAGTGCCCCGCCTGCCCAGTCGATCGGTTCGCGTCGCCGGGTCTGTGTGATGCCCGCCATGCCGGTCAGCACAAGGGCGATCACCGCGACCGGGAGGTTGATCCAAAAGATCGCCCGCCAGGTCCACTGTGTGAGGTATCCGCCCGCAATCGGGCCGATCGATGTCAGGCCCCCGCTGACGCCGAAGAAGATGGCCAGCGCCCGGCCGCGTTCGCGTATAGGGAACGTGGCGACGACAATCGCTAGTGCGGCGGGGATCATGATCGCGCCGGAGACCCCCTGCGTGACGCGGAACACGACGATCCAGCTTTGCGCGAGGCTTCCTTTTGGTGTGGCGCCGCAGAGGGCGGACGAGAGTGCGAATCCGAGGATTCCGATGAGCACCATGCGCCGGTGCCCGAGCACGTCGGCCAGCCGTCCGCCGAGGGCGAAGGTTGCGGCTAGCGCGAGGAGGTAGGCGTTCACCACCCACTGTGTGCCGGCCCGGCTGAGTGACAAGTTTGACTGAATGCTCGGTGATGCGATCGCGACGATCGTCTGGTCGATGAACGTCATCGCGACCGCAAACAGCATCGCGGCCAGCGCGAGCCACTTCGATTTCGCTGTATCGCCGGTGCCCGCTACCGTCTGATCCGCCATCCGCAAACTGTCCTTTCGTGCGGCGCCGTAGGTACGCTCCGCTGTTGAATGCGGGTTCGTCAAGGGGCGACATGAGCGGCGTAACGAGCGAGCAAGTCGGCGTTGCCGGCGCGGCGGGGACCGGGCCGGCTAGCCGGCCGATGTCGCGGTTCACGCTGCCAGCTCTGGTCGCTGGTTTTGTGCTGATCGTCGCCGCGGGCTACGCCTTCAAGTGGCGCTGGACAGGCTTCAACAAGGACGACCAGCTGTGGGACCTGATGCACGTGGTGCTGCTGCCGGTCGTGCTCGCCACGCTGCCGCTTTGGTACCGCACACGCGAGCGCTGGATGATCGGCTGGCGGTGGGTCTTCGGCGGCGTCGTCGTGGCGTTCATCGTCGTGGTCATCGGCGGATACACCCTCGGGTGGACGTGGACGGGTTTCCCGGGCAACACGTTTTGGGATTGGCTCGAGTTGCTCGCGCTGCCTGTCGTCGTCGCGTTCCTTCCGTTGTGGTTCGAGACGCACACGACCATGGCCCGCGAGTGGCGTCTTGTCGCAGCTGCGTTGCTGGTCGGCTTGGTCGTCGTGGTGATCGGCGGGTACCGGCTGCACTGGGCCTGGACAGGCTTCGAGGGCAACACGTTTCGCGATTGGCTGTCGTTGCTGATCGTGCCGTTCCTGTTACCGGCAAGCCTCGCCTGGTTTGCCGCGCGAGAAAGGGCGCGGCACGAGGCGGCGGACGCTGAATCCGAGGTCGGGGAAACTACGGCAACGGGCTGACGCTCAGCAGGTGTGTGAACCCGGTGTACCCGCCGACGGACGGCGACTGAAGCAGGAAGTAGCGATCGGCGAAGAGCGCCGCCTGCCCAGAGGCGGTCTGGGATTGCGCGTCGAGTGTGTGCAGAGGCGGCAAAGCTGCCTCGACTGTGGGCTTGCCGTTGTCTGCATCGAGTCTGACGACGTCGAGGTGTTGGTTGTCCGTCGGCGAGGGGTAGGCGCCGATCGGCGGATCGGACGTGGTCAGCCACAGGCCGTCTTGTTCGTTGCCGACGACGAAGTTCGGCCCCTCCTGCAGGCTCGGCTCGGGCGTGCGAAATGCAACGGCCGCGTTCGGCCCGTCGAAGCGCCACACACTCAGGGCGCCGCTCGGGGTCGCCGGACGGATGGCAGCCCAGACGTGTCCGTCGTCGGCAACCAACCAGTCGACGGCGTCGTTCGGAGTCGAAACGACCGTGGTCACGACGTGGGATCCGCTCGCCACGTGAAACACCGTGCCCGCGACAATGGATCCCTCGATCGAGTTTCCCAGCCACAGCCCGTCGCTGTTCGCGGCGATGATCGGCCTGGAAAGCGCGGGCGTACGTACAACATCCTCAACTTGGCCGGACGTCGCAGCTACCTGGATCGCCTCAGGACCGTTGGTCGTGTCGAGGTCGTAAATCCAGAGCGAGCCGCCGCCGTAAACGGCAACCGGCCTCGTGTCCGACGCGGCCGTGTACGTCATGATGACGGGCCCGACCGTGAAGCCGCTGTTCACCGGGTTGCGGTGAGAGATGGCGATCGTGCCGCTCACACCAGAGTCGCTCTTGGGATCGGGCTTTTCGGTGACCACCATCGTCACCGGCTCGCCTGTCGTGGCGGGATCATCGCAATCGCTCACGATGGTGCCGTCAACTGCGGGTGGATCGCCGTTGATCGAAATGGCTGCGCACAATGGGGTGGTGCCCTTCGATGACAGCGCAATGGTGGCCGTGGCCACCAACTGACCCGCATCCGCGGTAAGGCCGCCGACCTGATAGCCGCCAGGCAATGTCAGTGAGGAAACGTTCGGGGGCAACGTCGTGGTGGCCACGGGCGTGGCGGGTGAGGCGGGTGGCGAAATGACCGGGGCAGTCGCTTCGGCCGAGGTGACCGGTCGGGCGGGCGATGGCGACGGTGAGGACGATGGCCGCGCAGGCGGGTTGCTCGAGTTGACTGCAGGTCCGATTGGCCTCGACGACGTCTCATTGCCGGCGAATGCCGTTGCCGCGATTGCGATTGCTGCCAGGCACAGTGCAGCGGTCGACGCGACCGCGATCCCATGCCAGCGAGTGCGGTGACCCATCCGATCCTGAACGGCAACCACCGGATCGCCAGCCGCGACGGGGACGCCAGCGCGCTCACGAAGAACCTCGCGCAGTCTTTCTTCCATGTCGTCGGTCATCGCTGGTCCTCCGTCCTGACCGTCGTCGCAACGAGCGCCCGCAGGCGCGCTAGTCCTTTCGCGGTCTGACTGCGTACTGTGCCAACGGTGACGTCCAGGCACGCGGCGATTTCGCTCTCGGTCATGCCTTCGTAGAACCGCAGCACCAGCACGGCCCGCTGCCCTGGCGCCGTTTGCTGCAGCGCCCGCCACACGGCGTCCCGATCTGCGTGTTGGCTTGTGAGGTCTAAGGCTCCGGCGTCGGGGACGTTCGCGGTCACGTCTTCACGCAACCGTCGCAATCGCGAGCGGCTGATCAAGACGTTGACCATTACCCGCTGCAGGTACGCGTCCGGTTCGGTAACTGGGTGTCGGCGCCAGGCCGCACAGCACCGTGCCAACGCCTCCTGCACCAGGTCCTCGGCGGCGAGCTCGTCGTCCACCGCACCCCCTTTACCCACCTAGACGCATGCGCACGTCATTTCTATGCCTGAGGGTCTCGCGCCGTACACTGGCACTCGGCCCGAAGGAGTGCCAGGCGGGCGCCAGATTGCCGATGGAGGTGGAACGCATGCTCGACGATCGCAAGCTCGACGTACTGCGCGCCATCGTTCAGGACTTCGTGTCGACCAACGAGCCGGTGGGCTCCAAGGCGCTGGTCGAGCGGCACCACCTCGGCGTCTCGCCGGCGACCGTGCGCAACGACATGGCCGCGCTGGAGGAGGAGGGCTACATCGCCCAGCCGCACACCAGCGCCGGCCGGGTGCCGACCGACAAGGGCTACCGGCTCTTCGTCGACCGGCTGTCGACCGTCAAGCCACTGAGTAGCGCCGAGCGGCGGGCGATCGAGCAGTTCCTCGACGGCGCGCTCGACCTCGACGATGTGGTGTCGCGAACCGTCCGATTGCTGGCCCAGCTGACCAGGCACGTCGCCGTCGTCCAATACCCGATCCTCGACCGATCCTCGGTACGGCACCTCGAGTTGATCAAGCTGAGCGACACGCGGCTCATGCTTGTTCTCATCACCGACACCGGCCGGGTCGAGCAGCGGCAGGTCGACCTCCCTGGCTTGATCGACGAGCGGACCGTTGGCGATCTGCGTGCGCGTTTGAACCAGCGCATCGCCGGCCGGCCCATCCACGACGTCCCGAATGACCTCGCCGATCTGGCCGAAGCCGAACCCCCGGCCACGCGTGGCAACGCATCGGCGGTCATCGCGGTGCTCCTCGCGTCGCTGGTTGAACGTCGGGAGGAGCGCGTTGTGGTCGGCGGGGCGTCCAACCTGACACGCTTGGCGCTCGACTTCCCCGACTCGGTTCATCCGGTGCTGGAAGCACTCGAAGAGCAGGTCGTGCTGATCCGGTTGTTGGGTGAGGCAAGCAGGCCCACTGAGGTCACCGTTCGGATCGGTGACGAGAACCCGTACGAGGGCTTGCGATCGACCTCGATGGTGAGTGCAACCTACGGTTCTGGCAGTCGGGCGCTGGCCAGCCTTGGTGTGCTCGGTCCGATGCGGATGGACTACCCGGGCACGATGGCGGCTGTCGGCGCGGTCGCGCGTTACGTCGGCCGGATTCTCGCCGAGTCCTGAAGTACACGTACTAGCGAAGCAACAGTTCTAGCCGAGCAGCAGGGAGTTTCGGGTGGCGCGCGACTATTACGCGATCCTCGGCGTGCGCAAGGACGCACCGCCCGAGGACATCAAGCGCGCGTACCGCCGGTTAGTCAGGCAGCTGCACCCTGACGTCAACCCCGATGTGGAGACGCAGGAGCATTTCAAGGAAATCACCGCGGCCTACGAGGTGTTGTCCGACCCGAGCAAGCGGCAGCTCTACGACATGGGCGGCGATCCGCTGTCGGCGTCCGGCAATAACCCTTTCAACGCAGGGTTCGGCGGCCTCGGCGACATCATGGACGCGTTCTTCGGAGGCGGTGCGAGCCGCGGCCCGCGGACCCGCACTCGCAAGGGCAACGACGCGCTGATCCATGTCGAGATCGATCTGGTCGAAGCAGTGTTCGGCGCCACTCGCGAGCTCAACATCGAGACGGCGATCGTGTGCGCGACCTGTGACGGCGCAGGAACGGCCTCAGGCACGCACCCCGAGACGTGTCAGGTCTGCAAGGGCCGCGGCGAGGTCAGCCAGGTAACCCGCTCGTTCCTTGGTCAGGTCATGACCTCGCGGCCGTGCCCGCAGTGCGCCGGTGTGGGCACCGTGATCCGGCACCCGTGCCCGGAGTGCTCAGGTGACGGCCGGGTGCGAGCGCGGCGCACCGTCGAGGTCGGCATCCCCGCAGGTGTTGAGCACGGGATGCGGCTACGGCTGACCGGCGAGGGTGAGGTCGGTCCGGGCGGCGGCCCCGCCGGTGACCTCTACGTCGAGATCGAGGAGCGTAAGCACCCGACCTTCGAGCGGCACGGCGTCGACCTGCACGCAGCCGTTCCGGTGCCGATGACCGCTGCCGCGCTCGGCACATCGCTCAAGGTCGAGACCCTCGACGGCCCGGTCGACATCGACGTGAAGCCCGGCACGCAGTCCGGCACCGTGATCTCGTTGCGTGGCCGCGGCGTTCCCCGGCTGCGCTCGAACAGCCGCGGTGATCTGCACGTTCATCTCGAGGTCACGACGCCGACGAAACTCGACAGCGAGCAGGAAGAGTTGATGCGCAAACTCGCGAGCCTGCGCGGCGAGGAGTCACCGGACGGCGCCTTCAAGGCCGCGGCTCCAGGGCTTTTCGGCCGCATCCGCGACGCGTTCAACGGCCGCTGAGCCTTCCTTGACCGCCCCGCTCTTCTTCGCGGACGTCGACCGGCTCGCGTCGGCAGAAATCGGCGACGTCGTTGAGCTCGGCGGCGCCGAAGGTCGGCATGCCGCAACGGTGCGTCGGCTCGTTGCGGGCGAGCGACTCGATCTATCGGACGGCGCGGGGATGCTGTGCGTGGCGGAGGTGACCGCCGTCGTCGGCCAGGTCTTGCACGCCCGCGTGCTTGAGCGCGCGCTGGTGCCGCGCCCGCTGCCCCGCATCACCGTCGTGCAGGCCTTGGCGAAGGGCGACCGTGACGAACGCGCCGTGGAGACGATGACCGAGGTCGGCGTCGACGTCATCGTGCCGTGGCAGGCATCGCGGTCAGTCGTCCGATGGGATTCGCCGCGCGCGAAG
>DASRZB010000370.1:0-9490 GCA_035653855.1 Acidothermaceae bacterium
CTCGAACAGTTCGACGACGCGGGGCAGACCGTGCGTGATGTCTTCACCCGCAACGCCGCCGGTGTGGAACGTACGCATCGTGAGCTGGGTACCGGGCTCGCCGATCGACTGGGCGGCGATGATGCCAACTGCTTCGCCGACGTCAACGGTCTTCCCTGTCGCCAATGAGCGGCCGTAGCAGGCTGCACACGTGCCGACCTTCGACTCACACGTCAGCACCGACCGCACCTTCAGCTCCTGCACGCCGTGCTCGACGAGCGCGCCGATGCTGAGGTCGCCGAGGTCACCGCGGGCTTCGCCGACCAACTTGCCGTCGTGAATGATGTCCTCGGCGATGGTGCGAGCAAAGACGCTGGTCTCGACCGTGGCAGGTCGAATCAGCACTCCGTCACGACCAGGGGTAGCGATGCGCATCATGATGCCGCGCTCGGTACCGCAGTCCTCTTCGCGGATGATGACGTCCTGCGACACGTCCACGAGGCGCCGGGTCAGGTAACCCGAGTCGGCGGTTCGCAGCGCGGTGTCAGCCAGACCCTTACGGGCACCGTGGGTGGAGATGAAGTACTCCAGCACGGACAGGCCCTCACGGAAGTTCGCCTTGATCGGCCGCGGGATGATCTCGCCCTTGGGGTTGGCGACGAGACCACGCATGCCGGCGATCTGCCGCACCTGCATCATGTTGCCGCGGGCGCCGGAGTTCACCATCATCCAGACCGGGTTGTCCTTGGGGAAGTTCTCCTCCATCTCGCGGGCAACGTCGGCCGTGGCCTGGGTCCAGATCTCGATGAGCTCCTGGCGACGCTCGTCGTCAGTGATGAGCCCACGCTCGAACTGCTTTTGGACCTTGTCCGCCTTGGCCTCGTACTTCTCGAGGATCTCCTGCTTGTTCGGCGGGGTGACGACGTCGGAGATCGAAATCGTGACGCCGGCGCGGGTGGCCCAGTGGAAGCCGGCCGCCTTCATCGCGTCGAGCGTCGCGGCGACGACGACCTTCGGGTAACGCTCCGCGAGGTCGTTGACGATCGTCGAGAGATCGCGCTTGGACACCTCGAAGTTGACGAACCGGTAGTCCTCAGGCAACGCATCGTTGAACAGCGCGCGGCCAAGGGTCGTCTCGACGATCAGCGGCTGACCGGGCTCCCAGCCAACGGGCGCCGTCCAGCCGTCCTTGCCGTTGTCGACTGCGGGCAGATCCTTCAGCCGGATCTTGATCTTCGCCTGCAGGTGCAGGTCACCGAGATCGCGAGCCATGACGGCCTCAGCCGTCGAGGAGAACACCCGACCCTCGCCCAACACGCCGTCGCGCGCAGTCGTCAGGAAGTAGATGCCAAGCACCATGTCCTGGCTCGGCATTGTCACCGGGCGACCGTCTGCGGGCTTGAGGATGTTGTTCGAGGACAGCATCAAGATGCGGGCCTCGGCCTGCGCCTCCGCCGACAGCGGCAAGTGCACGGCCATCTGATCGCCGTCGAAGTCGGCGTTGAACGCCGCGCAGACGAGCGGGTGGATCTGGATGGCCTTGCCCTCGACGAGCTGCGGTTCGAACGCCTGGATGCCGAGCCGGTGCAGAGTCGGCGCGCGGTTCAGCAACACCGGGTGCTCGGTGATGACCTCTTCGAGCACGTCCCACACGACGGAACGCGCGCGCTCGACCATGCGCTTGGCACTCTTGATGTTCTGCGCGTGGTTGAGGTCGACCAGCCGCTTCATGACGAACGGCTTGAACAGCTCGAGCGCCATGTCCTTCGGCAAGCCGCACTGGTGCAACTTCAACTGCGGTCCCACAACGATGACCGAACGCGCCGAGTAGTCGACGCGCTTGCCGAGCAGGTTCTGACGGAACCGGCCCTGCTTGCCCTTGAGCATGTCGGACAGCGACTTCAGCGGTCGGTTGCCCGGACCAGTGACCGGACGACCGCGGCGGCCGTTGTCGAACAACGCGTCGACGGCCTCCTGGAGCATCCGCTTCTCGTTGTTGACGATGATCTCGGGCGCCCCAAGGTCGAGCAGCCGCTTCAAACGGTTGTTGCGGTTGATCACCCGGCGGTAGAGATCATTCAGGTCGGACGTCGCAAAGCGGCCCCCGTCGAGCTGCACCATCGGGCGCAGGTCCGGCGGGATGACCGGCACGCAGTCGAGCACCATGCCCATCGGGCTGTTGCGCGTGTTGAGGAACGCGGAGACGACCTTGAGACGCTTCAACGCGCGCGCCTTCTTCTGGCCCTTGCCGTTGACGCACAGGTCACGCAAAATCGCGGCCTCAGCCTCGAGGTCGAACGACTCGAGACGGTCCTTCAACGACTGCGCACCCATGCCGCCCTTGAAGTACGCGCCGAACCGGTCGCGCATTTCGCGGTAGAGCACTTCGTCGCCCTCGAGGTCTTGGACCTTCAGGTTCTTGAAGCGGCTCAGCACCTCGTCAAGGCGGTCGATCTCGCGCTGTGCACGCTCGCGAATCTGCCGCATCTCACGCTCGGCGCCTTCGCGCACCTTGCGCTTCGCGTCGCTCTTGGCGCCTTCGGCTTCGAGGGCCGCGAGGTCCTCCTCCAGCTTCTTGGCACGGCTGTCGACGTCGATGTTCTTGCGGTCTTCGATTTCCTGACGGTCGACGGAGACCTGAGCCTCGATGCTCGGCAGGTCGCGGTGACGTGCCTCATCGTCGACCCACGTGATCATGTAGGCCGCGAAGTAGATGATCTTCTCGAGGTCCTTGGGCGCAAGGTCGAGCAGGTAGCCGAGACGGCTCGGCACACCCTTGAAGTACCAGATGTGGGTGACTGGAGCGGCCAGCTCGATGTGACCCATCCGCTCACGACGCACTTTGGCCCGAGTGACCTCGACGCCGCATCGCTCGCAGATGATGCCCTTGAAGCGGACGCGCTTGTACTTCCCGCAGTAGCACTCCCAGTCGCGGGTAGGACCGAAGATCTTCTCGCAGAACAGCCCGTCCTTCTCAGGACGAAGCGTGCGGTAGTTAATGGTTTCCGGCTTCTTAACCTCGCCATGGGACCACTGACGAATGTCGTCAGCAGTGGCGAGGCCGATACGCAACTCATCGAAGAAGTTGACGTCAAGCACAGGTTGTCTTCTCTCTCCTGGTAACCGTCGATCAGGACCAAAAAACGGCGGGTCAGCGCCGGGCTAGCCCTAGACCTCTTCGACGCTGCTCGGCTCGCGCCGGGACAGGTCGATACCGAGCTCTTCCGCGGCGCGGAAGACCTCATCGTCGGTGTCGCGCATCTCCAACGTCATGCCGTCACTGGAAAGCACCTCGACGTTTAGGCACAGCGACTGCATTTCCTTGATGAGCACCTTGAATGACTCGGGAATGCCGGGCTCGGGGATGTTCTCGCCCTTGACGATGGCCTCATAGACCTTGACCCGGCCAAGGACGTCGTCGGACTTGATAGTGAGCAACTCCTGCAGCGCGTAAGCCGCGCCGTAGGCCTCGAGCGCCCAGACCTCCATCTCACCAAACCGCTGGCCACCGAACTGCGCCTTACCGCCCAACGGCTGCTGGGTGATCATCGAGTACGGGCCGGTCGAGCGAGCGTGGAGCTTGTCGTCGACGAGGTGGTGCAGCTTCAGGATGTAGATGTATCCGACGCTGACCGCCTCCGGGTAGAGCTCACCCGAACGACCGTCGTAAAGCCGCGCTTTGCCGTTCTCGCCGACCGGACGCTGTCCGTCGGCGTTCGGCAAAGTCGACCCGAGCAGACCGGTGATCTCGTCCTCGCGCGCGCCGTCGAAGACCGGCGTCGCGACCAGCGTGTTCGGCGGAGCCTCGAGCGCGCCGATGTCGGCGAGCCGCTGCTGCCAGCCATCCTTCGCGCCGGTCGACTCGACCTTCCAGCCGCTCTTCGCAGCCCAGCCAAGGTGCGTTTCGAGAACCTGGCCGACGTTCATGCGGCCAGGCACACCCAGCGGGTTGAGAACGATGTCCACAGGTGTGCCGTCGGCGAGGAATGGCATGTCCTCTTCCGGCAGGATCTTGGAGATGACGCCCTTGTTGCCGTGCCGGCCGGCCAGCTTGTCGCCGTCCGTGATCTTGCGCTTCTGCGCGACGTACACCCGTACCAGTTCGTTGACGCCCGGGGGTAGCTCAGCGTCGTCACGGGTGAACACCTTGACGTCGATGACCTTGCCCTTTTCACCGTGCGGCACCTTCAGCGAGGTGTCGCGCACCTCGCGCGCCTTCTCACCGAAGATCGCACGCAGCAGCCGCTCTTCAGGCGTCAGCTCGGTCTCGCCCTTGGGCGTGACCTTGCCAACAAGAACGTCACCCGGGACGACGTCTGCTCCGACGCGGATGATGCCGCGTTCGTCGAGGTCAGCGAGCACTTCCTCGCTGACGTTCGGGATGTCGCGAGTGATCTCCTCCGGCCCCAGCTTGGTGTCACGCGCATCGACTTCGTGCTCCTCGATGTGGATCGATGAGAGCACGTCGTCTTGCACGAGGCGCTGCGACAAGATAATCGCGTCTTCGTAGTTGTGACCTTCCCACGGCATGAACGCCACGAGCAGGTTGCGACCCAACGCCATCTCACCCTGGTCAGTGCACGGACCGTCGGCGATCGCGGCGCCGGCCTGCAGGCGCTGGCCTTCACTAACGATCGGGCGCTGGTTGATGCAGGTGCCCTGGTTGGAACGGCGGAACTTCGCCATCCGGTACGTCGTGCGCGTGCCGTCGTCGTTCATCACGGTGATCGCGTCGGAGGAAACCTCTTCGACAACACCGTCCTTCGCGGACGTGACGACGTCGCCGGCGTCGACAGCAGCACGAAACTCCATGCCGGTGCCAACCAGTGGCGCCTCGGACTTCAACAGCGGCACCGACTGGCGCTGCATGTTGGAGCCCATGAGCGCGCGGTTCGCGTCGTCGTGCTCGAGGAACGGGATCATCGCGGTCGCGACCGACACCATCTGGCGCGGCGAGACATCCATGTAGTCGACCGCCGCGGGCGTGACGAAGTCGACCTCGCCACCTTTACGGCGAACGAGCACCCGGTCTTCAGCGAAGTGACCGTCGTCCTTCAACGGCGCGTTCGCCTGAGCGATGACGAAACGATCCTCTTCGTCAGCAGTCAGGTAGTCGACGTCGTCGGTGACCTTGCCCTTGACGGCGCGACGGTACGGCGTCTCGACGAAACCGAATGCGTTGATCCGGCCATGCGTTGCGAGCGATCCGATCAGGCCGATGTTCGGACCCTCAGGAGTCTCGATCGGGCACATGCGGCCGTAGTGACTCGGGTGGACGTCGCGAACCTCGAAACCAGCACGCTCACGCGACAGACCGCCCGGGCCAAGCGCCGACAGGCGACGCTTGTGGGTGAGGCCGGCCAACGGGTTCGTCTGGTCCATGAACTGGCTGAGCTGCGAAGTTCCGAAGAACTCCTTGATGCTCGCGACCACGGGGCGAATGTTGATCAGGGTCTGCGGCGTGATCGCCTCGACGTCCTGTGTCGTCATTCGCTCTCGGACAACCCGCTCCATCCGAGCAAGGCCGAGCCGCACCTGGTTTTGAATCAGCTCGCCGACCGTACGCAAACGACGGTTGCCGAAGTGGTCGATGTCGTCTTCCTCAACCGGCACCGCGCGACCGTTCAGGTTCATCTCAGTCTCGCCGGCGTGCAACCGGACGATGTATTCGACCGTGGCAACGATGTCATCTTCGGTCATCGTGCCTTGGGTGAACGGCAACTCGAGACCGAGCTTCTTGTTGATCTTGTAGCGACCAACCTTGGCAAGGTCATAGCGCTTCGGGTTGAAGTACAAGTTGTCGAGGAGCGTCTGCGCAGCCTCGCGCGTGGGCGGCTCGCCCGGGCGCAACTTGCGGTAGATGTCGATGAGGGCTTCGTCCTGGGTGTGGACGTGGTCCTTCTCCAACGTTGCGCGCATCGACTCGTACTGACCGAAACGGTCGAGGATCCGAGCGTCGTCCCAGCCCAGCGCCTTGAGCAGCACCGTGACGCTTTGCTTGCGCTTGCGGTCGACACGCACGCCGACGGCGTCCCGCTTGTCGATCTCGAACTCGAGCCACGCACCGCGGCTCGGGATGATCTTGCAGCCGAAGACGTCCTTGTCGGAGGTCTTGTCGATCGTCTTGTCAAAGTAGACGCCCGGCGAGCGGACGAGCTGCGAGACGACGACGCGCTCGGTCCCGTTGATGATGAAGGTGCCCTTGTCGGTCATCAGGGGGAAGTCGCCCATGAAGACCGTCTGGCTCTTGATCTCACCGGTGCCGTTGTTCACGAACTCGGCCGTCACAAACATCGGCGCCGAGTAGGTGAAGTCGCGCTCCTTGCATTCCTCGATCGAGTTCTTGGCAGGCTCGAACCGGTGATCGCGAAACGACAGCGACATGGTTCCGGAGAAGTCCTCGATCGGACTGATCTCCTCGAAGATCTCCTCGAGACCCGACGACAGGTTCACGTCGTCTCGGCCTGCCTTGGTGGCAGCGTCGACGCGGGCTTTCCAGACGTCGTTGCCGAGGAGCCAGTCGAAAGACTCGACCTGCAAAGCTAGGAGGTTCGGAACCTCAAGTGGTTCACGGATCTTGGCGAAGCTAACGCGGGGTGGTGCATAGGTAGGTCCAGAAGTGCGGGGGCCGGACGTCGATGTGCTGCGCGAGGCGGCCAAGTGGGGGTCCTTCCAGGGCTCGCAATGTGGCGTGCGCACGACGACGGACCACCCGAGTTCTCACTCGGGCGTCAGAGGACAGCGCAAACGAGCAGCGTACCTGATGGGCACGCCGCTGTCGAGGCGGCCCTTGCGAGCCGGCCCAATCGGTCCCTGGAGGACCTGTGCAAGTTATTCACAGCTACAGCGAGGATGCTGCTGAGACGCCGTGACGTCAAGCTTCTCGGCCGGTTGGTGGGTTCGCAATCACCCACCCGGCCTATCTCCGGACAAAAACAGCGGCTACCCGGTGGGGCAGCCGCTGTTTCGTGCTCGGATCGACGTGGACCCGCCGGGAACTACTTGACGGTGACCTTGGCGCCGGCCGCCTCGAGGGTGGCCTTCGCCTTCTCGGCCGCTTCCTTGGTGCCCTTTTCGATCACGGCCTTGGGCGCGCCATCGACGAGGTCCTTGGCCTCCTTCAGGCCGAGGCTCGTGAGCTCGCGGACGGCCTTGATGACCTGGATCTTCTGGGCGCCGGCCTCTTCGAGGATGACGTCAAACTCGTCCTGCTCCTCGACCTCGGCAGCAGCGGCGCCGCCGCCACCGGCCGGGCCCGCCGCGGCGACGGCGACCGGCGCAGCCGCGGTAACGCCGAAGGTGTCTTCGAACTGCTTCACGAACTCGGAGAGCTCAAGCAGCGTGAGCTCCTTGAACGCGTCAATCAGGTCGTCGGTGCTGAGCTTCGCCATGGTGGCGGGTCCTTCCTCAAGTAAATGCAGCGATTTTGCGGGGGCGGGTGGTGGGGGAAACAGGGCCTACTCGGCGTCGGGCGCCGTCGGGTCGGGTTCGGGTGCAGCTTCGGGTTCGGCGACTGCGTCGGCAGGGGGTTCGACCTCGGCGGCTTCGGCGACCGGCTCGGCAGCTGCTTCCGCGACCGGGGCTTCCGCGGCCGGGGCTTCCGCGGCTGCAGCCGGCGTGGTCTCGGCGACCTGCGCGCGCAGTGCCTCAGCCAGTCGGGCGACCTGGGCGAGCGGTGCCTGGAACAGCGCCGCAGCTTTGGACAGTGCCGCATTGGCTGCACCGGCGACCTTGGCGAGGAGCACCTCGCGGGACTCCAGGTCAGCGATCTTGGCGAGTTCGGCGGCCGTCACGAGCTTGCCGTCGAGCACCCCACCCTTGATCACCAAGAACGGGTTGGCCTTGGCGAAGTCGCGCAGGCTCTTTGCCGCCTCGACGGCGTCGCCCTTAACGAAGGCGATCGCCGAGGGGCCCGAAAGCATGCTCTCGAGTTCCTGCAGTCCGGCCTCGCGCACCGCGATCTTGGACAGAGTGTTCTTGACCACCGTGTATTGCGTGGTGGTCCCGAGGCTGTGCCGCAGCTGCGTGAGCTGCGACACGGTCAAGCCGCGGTACTCGGTGAGCACGGCGGCCGCCGAGGTGCGGAAGTTCTCCGTCAACTCGGCGACGTCGGTCACCTTGTCAGGGCTCGGCATTGGCTGCCGGCCTCCTTCCGGGTGGAGCCGGCGACATGCGTCGAACTCTCGAGCGGCCCGGAAAAGCGAGCGCCCCGGCGCTAGGCGCACGGGGCGTGTCGACGCAACGGCATCGTACGTTCGTGTACCTGCGCGGGCCGCCCGCTGTAGCGGGGCCTTCGGGAGTCCACGACCCGCACGTCGAAGCCGAGAGGCTTGTTAGTGAGGGCCGCACACGCCGACCGGCGGTCTGTGGCAGGTCAACAGTACGGTCGCCCCGCCGTCCGGTCAAAACGCATCCGCCGAAGCATGCGTCAAGTGGGCGGCTCTGGGGGGTCAGGTGGCGGGCTGGTCTTCGAGCAGGTGGCGGGTCTTGTTCGGGTCAACCTGAATGCCAGGACCCATCGTGGTTGTGACGGTGGCCTTCCGGAGGTAGCGGCCCTTGGCGGACGATGGCTTGAGCCGCAGCACCTCATCGAGGGCAGCCGCGTAGTTCTCGACCAACTGGACGTCGGTGAACGTCGTCTTCCCGATGATGAAGTGCAGGTTCGCCTGCCGGTCGACGCGGAACTCGATCTTGCCGCCCTTGATCTCGGTGACGGCCTTGCCGACGTCGTTGGTGACGGTGCCGGTCTTCGGGTTCGGCATCAATCCGCGCGGCCCGAGGACCCGGCCCAGGCGGCCGACCTTGCCCATGAGGTCTGGGGTCGCGACTGCTGAATCGAAGTCGAGGTAGCCGGCAGCCACCCGGTCGATGAGTTCGTCGCCACCGACGATGTCGGCGCCCGCGGCCTTGGCCTCTTCGGCTCGGTCGCCCGTGGCGAAGACCAGCACGCGGGCGGTCTTCCCGGTGCCGTGCGGCAGGTTGACGGTGCCACGCACCATTTGGTCGGCCTTGCGCGGGTCAACGCCCAGGCGCAACGCCACCTCGACGGTGCCGGCGTTCTTGGTCAGGGAGGTCTCGCGGGCCAGCCGGATCGCGTCCAGCGGCTGGTACAGCTTGTCGGCGTCGACCTTCTCGGCCGCCGCGAGGTATGCCTTGCTGCGCTTCATAACGTGCTCCTTGGATCTCATCGGAGGTCGTGGTAAGCGGGCCGCGCTGGCCCTCCCACGTCGTGCCCTTGCAACGAAACTAGCTGCCGATCGTGATGCCCATCGAACGGGCGGTGCCGGCGATGATCGCTTCGGCGGCCTCGATGTCGCGCGCGTTCAGGTCGGGCATCTTCGTCTCGGCGATCTGGCGCAGCTGGGCCTTCGTCAACGACGCGACCTTCACCTTGTGCGGCGTCGGCGATCCCTTGTCGACGCTGGCGGCCTTCTTGATCAACTCGGCAGCCGGCGGCGTCTTGGTAATGAAGGTGAACGAGCGGTCTTCATAGACGGAGATCTCAACCGGG
>DASRZB010000371.1:0-2941 GCA_035653855.1 Acidothermaceae bacterium
GGCTTCGCGGACGCGTATTACACCGCGGCGTCCGACAACATGAACGACACGTTGTCGATCAGCTGGGGCGAGTCGGAGACCTACATCCAGCAGACCGTTCTGCAGGGCACCGAAACTCCTGCGTACGTTGCGTCAACCGACCAGGTGCTCGCCGAGCTCGGCGCGCAGGGAACGTCCAACTTCAGCTCGAGCGGTGACTCCGGTGCATACGACGCCCTTGGCGACGTCGGCAGCACCAATCTCGCCGTCGACAACGGAGCGGACAGCCCATACACGACCGCAGCAGGTGGCACCACGCTGCCGGGCACCCAGACCTACGGGGTGTTCGACTCGAGCGGCAACCTCACCAGCACCGAGTCGGCAAACATCCCGGCCGAACGGGCCTGGAGCTGGGACTACCTGGCGCCGCTGTACCAAGCGCTCGGCTTGCCCAGCCTGTCAGCCGCAGCGCTGGCGCTGGTGGCCGGCGATGGCGGTGGCTACAGCGTCCTTGAGCGGCGGCCGAGCTACCAGAACGGCATCTCCGGCTTCAACGCTCGGCAGTACTTCACGCCGACCGCGTACCAGCAGGTTGCTCCGGGCCTGACGGAGCCGACCGACTTCACGTTCACCCAGAACCCGCCGTTGAAGAGCGGGTTTCAGAACACCGGTCGTGGCGAGCCTGACGTGTCGACGAACGCCGACCCGCAGACCGGCTACGCCGTTTACGACCCGACGCTGTTCGCGGCGGCCGGTGGCTTCGAGCAGTACGGCGGAACCAGCTTCGTGTCACCACAACTCAACGGGACGACGGCGGTGATCGACAGCTACGTCGGCCATCGGGTTGGTTTCTGGAACCCGAAGATCTACCAGTGGGCGAAGGGCCGCAACTCGCCGTTCACCCCGCTGAACGACACCACGGTGTTCTCTGGCAAGAAGTACCTCTTCCAGACCAACCTCAAGGGCGTCAGCACGGCACTGCCGGGTGTCTTCAGCAACAACAACGAGTACTACACGGGTAAGCGGGGCGCGACCTGGAACCCGGCATCAGGCCTCGGAATCCCGAACCTGACGCAACTAGCGAAGAACTTCGCGAAGTAACACAGCCACACAGAGGTAATACAAAGGACGCCGCGTCACGGTTCTTGCAGCCGTTCGCCTCTCGCGCACCATGCCCAGGGGTGAATGTCTGCAAGAACCGTGGGCGCGGTCGATAGGGGGACATGAGACTGCCGCTCGAGGGCGACACACGATCTCGACTGAGCCTGAGCCGATTCGGTCGGCCGCGCCTCGCCGTGGCGCCGTCCATCGCGAGCCCCCGCGCCATGGCGGTCACCGCCGGCGTCCTGTTTATGGCCGCTGGCATCGTCACGCTGATCGCCTTCACCTTCCCGCACCAACCCGGCGTCCACGCAGGTTTCGTCCGGGCCATCTCGTTGGGCGGCATCGCCTGCGGAGCGCTCATCTTCTGGCAGGGCCATCGGGTACCGCGGTGGGGTTACCACCTGATTTTGCTGATGGGCAACGCGTTCATCGTCGTCGGGGTCTACGAATCGGGCGGCGGCGTGACGTCGGTCGCCTGCACGACACTGTTCGTCTTCGTCGCCGTCGACGTGTTCTTCTTCTTCGCGTGGCCGTGGGCTCTGTTGCATCTCGCCGTGACCATCGCGGCCTGCATCGGATCACTCGCATCGGTGGGTGCACTCGACGACGGCCAGGCGATCATCACGCCCGGCGTTCTGATCGCGGTCTCGCTCGTCGTCGGGCGACTCGTGCGCGCCGCCGACGATGCCGAAATTGATCCGCTGACCGGGTTGTTCAATCGTCGCGGTGTCGACCGCGTGTTGACCGAAGCGCTCGACCGCGCCGCTTCGTCCGGCACTGTGTTGTCGTTGGCGCTGCTCGACATCGACCACTTCAAGCTCGTGAACGACACCGGCGGTCACATCAGCGGCGATCGTTTGTTGCGCTCGATCGCGAACTCGTGGCGTGCACTTTCTCGCGAACACGAGGTTCTCGGGCGCTACGGCGGCGACGAATTTGCCTTGGTACTGCAGGAATCCACTTTGGCGCAGGCATCGACACCGACCGAGCGACTGCGGGTTGCTGTGCCTGGCGGGATGACCTGCTCTGCCGGCATTGCTGCATGGGAACCGGGCGACACGTTGCCCATGTTGTTGGCCCGCGCCGACGCCGCCCTCTACGACTCCAAGCGCGCCGGCCGCAATCGCACCAGCCTGCGCAGCGGCAATCGCGCCGCAGAGGCAATGCAACTACGACAAGCCATAGCGGACGACGAGTTGCGGCTGTTCTACCAACCCGTGGTCGACCTTTCTACTGGCGTTGTCACCGGTGTCGAGGCGCTGGTTCGGTGGCTGCGACCGGGGCCGAACGGGCAGCAGCTCATTCCGCCGGACTCGTTCATCCCGCTCGCAGAAGAGAGCGGCGCGATCGGCTCTCTTGGCAGGTGGGTGCTTTCGACGGCATGCACTCAGGCCGTGCTCTGGTCGTCGCAAGGCCTGCCGCTCATCGTCAACGTCAATGTGTCGGGGCGTGAACTCGTCGATGCTGGATACGCCGACGGTGTGCTCGAGTTGCTGGCCGCCGTCGGACTTCCGCCGTCGCAACTCGTGCTCGAAGTCACCGAGAGCGCGCTCGAAGGCAGCTCCGAGCAGGCGGTTGCTGCGTTGAGCACGTTGCGCACCTTCGGCGTCCGCGTTGCTTTGGACGACTTCGGCACCGGCTACTCGAGCCTGTCGCGGCTCGACCGGCTGCCCGTCGACATCGTCAAGATCGATCGCTCGTTCGTCATGTCGCTGCCACCCGAGACGACGCGCGCGCCGCTGGTCGCCGCCATCATCGCGATGGCCGGTGCCATGGGGATGCGCGTGGTCGCCGAAGGAATCGAAGCGCCGCATCAGGCGGCGTTGCTCGAGACGCTCGGCTGCGACGAGGGCCAGGG
>DASRZB010000372.1:0-4162 GCA_035653855.1 Acidothermaceae bacterium
CCGGGCCAGGTCGACGCCAGGAGCGCCTCGGAAAATCGCCATGACAGCGTCAGCATCGACAAAGCGGTGCCGCCGCAGCGGGCTCAGTTCTCCAACAGGCACGCCGTTCCGGGTAACGACGAAGGTCTCGCCTCGATCCAGCCCTCTCATGATTTCGCCACTCTCGTTCCGCAGTTGTCGTTGAGTAATGTCTCGCGCCATACAGCCACTGTAGCACGGTGTGCTACACCACCGTTGGTCGCCGGCGAATCGTGGCAGATCCGGCCACCGGCATCCCGTCTTATCCACAGTGGCCAGGGCAGCCAACCTCTCAGAGCGGGGGTCCGCCGGCCGATAAGGCGGGGACAAGGGAGTAGCGATGCCGGCCAGGCACGGCACGACGCTCGACGACCGCCCCAGCGGCAAGGCCAAGAGACCAGGTATCAATCTGGTGCAACTGGTGGCCTCGGCGTGCCTGGCGATCGCCCTGCTTGCGCTATCTGGAGTCGCCACCTGGTCGGCGTTCAAGACCAGTGCCGCGGCGAAGGCCTCGACCGACGCAGGTCGTCTCGCCGACGCCTACAACGCGGCGCGCTTCGACATCGGTGCTGAGGAGTCCCTCGAACGCAAGTACCGGCTCGAGCCCGGTGCCGAGATTCGCAAACAACACCTGGCGGCCAAGACCGACCTTGACGCAGCATTGGCCCTCGTTAGCCGCGACGGCGACGCCGCCGATCGCGCGATCGCGGCCGATGTCACTGGGCGCAACGCCATCTATCTGATCGCGACCGCGCAAATGTTCGCGGCGGTCGACCGAGGAGATCCGACTGCGGCAACCACCATCGACCGCAACGGTGTCGATCCGGTATTCAACGTCATGCAAACGATCGTGTATGCCCAGGCTGCCGTGCACGGCGCTGATGACGCCAAGGCTGACAGGCGCCTGCTGGGCATCGAGAGTCTTGCGCGGTGGGCGACTTCGCTGGCTGTCGGCGTCGGCGCGGTGCTGATCCTGTTGTTCAGCCGGCTGCGCAGGCAATCGACGAAGGCGCATGGAGCGCAATCCGACCTGAACGCGTATCAGGCGACCCACGACGAGCTAACCGGTCTGCCTAACCGCGGGCTCTTCGCCACGCTCCTAGAAGGCGCACTCATCGATGCCCGCGAGAGTGACGGCACGGTCGCGGTGGTCCTACTTGATCTCGACCGGTTCAAGGACATCAACGACACACTCGGCCACCGTTATGGCGATTACTTGTTGCAGCAGATCGGTCCGCGCATCCGCGCCGTCCTGCGGGACGTCGATGTGCTGGCGCGGTTGGGTGGTGACGAGTTCGTCATGCTGTTCCCGTCTCGGGCGACCGGCCAGGAGGCGATCTACGGGGCGATGGATCTGACCCGAAGGATCCTGGATGCTTTGCACGAGCCATTCATGGTGGACGACGTGTCGTTGGCAGTCGAGGCCAGCGCCGGAATTGTTGTCTGGCCGGCGCACGGCGACACCGGAGACCTCTTGCTGCAACATGCCGACATCGCGATGTACCTCGCAAAGTCACGGCACGAGGACGTCGCGCTCTACAGCAGCGCGCTCGACGGTCACAATCCGCGCAAGCTCACGCTGCTGTCGCAGTTGCGTGGCGCAGTCGACAACGGTGAGTTGACCCTGCACTTCCAGCCATTGGTCAACTTCGGCAGCGGCGCGGTTGTCGGCGCCGAGGCGCTCGTCCGGTGGAACCACCCCGACGAAGGACTCCTGCTGCCAGGTGAGTTCGTGCCCCTCGCCGAGGGCAGTGGGTTTATCCACGAGCTCACGCGTTTTGTGCTGTACGCAGCGTGTGAGCAGGCCAAAGTATGGGAAGCCTGCGGGGTGCCACTCGTAGTCTCCGTGAACATCTCCGCGCGTTGCCTGCTCGACACCGCGCTGCCCCAGTCGGTTGCCGCGACTCTGGTAGCAACCGGATTACCGCCGCACCTGCTCAAGCTCGAACTCACAGAGACGGCAATCATTGCCGATCCCGACCGTGCCCGGTCGATCATCGGGCGGCTGCACACACTGGGCGTCGGATTGTCGGTCGATGACTTTGGAACTGGCTACACGTCGTTGTCTTCGTTGCGTGACCTGCCGGTGCAGGAGTTCAAGATTGACCGCTCATTCGTCACGAACATGGTGACGAACCCGAAGGATGCGATCATCGTCCGCACCGGCGTAGAGCTGGCTCACCGGCTTGGCCTTGACTCTGTCGCCGAAGGCATCGAGGACGCCGAAACCTACGCTGCGCTCGCTGCGCTTGGCTGCACCACCGCCCAAGGGTTCCACCTCGGCCGACCGATGCCGAGCGACGACTTCGACAGCTGGCTCGCTGACTGGAGCGTCGCTCAGGAGATCGCAAGGCAAGCGGCCTTGGCCGAGCAGACGCTCGCGCCCAACAGGTAGACAATCCCCGTATCCTGACCGCCATGTACAGGCGGGGGTTGATCGCCGGCGTCACCGCGCTCGCGGTGGTCGCACTGGTTGTCGTGGTCATGGCGCTCAACCGCGACTCGAGCCTGACGAACGCGGTCGCCATTGTGCCGCCGAGTTTCCCGCCGGCGGTGTCGGCATCATCGTCGCCTGTTTCGAGCACCGTAGGTTCTGCACCCGCCAGCGCCGGCATCACGAGCCCGGTTGCGAGCGTCAACGTCGCGCCAGCCCTGCCCGTCGTCGCGTTCCTCGGGGACGACTTCACCGCTGGCGCGGGAGCCACGTCGCCGGCGACAAGGTGGTCCTCGCTGGTCGCCGAACGGTACGGCTGGGATGAGAAGAACTTTGGTGTCGCCGGCACTGGCTACTCGACCGGTGGAACCGGCGGCACGCCCTATGCGGCCCGGATCGCTGCGCTCGTCGCCACGGCACCGGCAATCGTCATCGTTGCTGGTGGCCGCTTTGACATCGAAAGCACCAACGGTCCGACGGCGATCAAGGCCGGTGTCACCGCTACCTTCAAAGCCTTGCGAACCGCGCTACCTAAAGCCCTCATCATTGCCGAGAGTCCCGTGTGGCCGCTGACGAAACCACCCGCGACACTGGCGCTCGTAGCGGCCGATGTAAAGGCAGCCGTTACCGCGGTTGGCGGTCAGTATCTCGATGTCGGTGAACCGCTGTTCGGCTTGACTGCCGATATCGGGGCGCACTCGCTTCCGAACGACGCGGGTCATGCCGCGCTCGCCAAGGCGTTCGAGACGGCATATCACCCGACGCCTTAGAAGCGAACGCCTGATCTCGGCCGACTGCTACAGCTTCGACGATGCATTCTTCCCGAGTCACTCGGTGCCATTGTTCGCTCTACTCACAAGCATTCCGCTCCTCATCCTCGAGCGCCCGTTCGTCCGCGGGTTATGCGCACCATGTTCGGCACTGGCCGTGGCCTGCACAACGTCATCCTGATCGGTACCGGACCACTCGCCGTCCGCATTGCAAGAGAGCTGACCAAGACCAAGAGCGGATATCGACTGCTGTATTACGTCGAGAACTGGAGCCTCAGCATGGACGTGTCGATCTTGGCCCGGACGCTCGTCAGCGTCGCGGCACGCAAGGGCGCGATCTGAGTTTCTTTTCACACGTATTGGACCGGTAGTGACCATTGAACGCGGTGGGAACGACCGTTACGCGCGCCGCGCGGTGCCGGGTCCTCTTCCCCGTAGGGTCGGGCACCGCTCAACATTTTTCGGCCAACAGCGCTACCAGATTTGCATCGCCCGAGATTTGAATTAGCCTGTGGCGGTGTTCAAGGAGTACGACAGCAGGTGGCCCCGCCGCTCGACGCTAGCGTTCGTCGCTTTTGCCGTCGCTGTTGTCACATTCACCGCATTCGCACTGAGTTGGTCTGGTCTTGGCGGGTTCTGGAATTCGGCCAACGCGGAGCCTGCGTTTGCTCCGCATCTGCTGGCGATTCCCGGCAGCGCGACCCCAACGCCGACGCTGCGAGCGGCCCCGCACGCAACTCACGCTGCGACGCCGTCACCGACGGTCGAAACTCCCTGGTCAACAGCGGCAAGCACGCCCACACCAACGGCGCAGCCAACAATGAAGCCGAAGGCGACCTCCAGCTCGACGGCGAGTACGAAGCCAAAAGTGAGTGCGAAGGCAACCCCGAAGGCGAGTCCGACGCCGAGCAAGAAGCCAAAGCCTGTTGTGCTCTCGACC
>DASRZB010000373.1:0-4674 GCA_035653855.1 Acidothermaceae bacterium
CGACGCCGGCGCGGGCAGCGCGGACCTGATCGTCAACATCAACTCCGCAACGCAAGCCGAGCTCGAGACGCTGCCGGGTGTCGGTGCCGTGACGGCGCAGAAGATCCTCGCGTGGCGAACGCAGCACGGCCGCTTCACGAGCGTCACGCAGCTGCAGCAGGTGTCTGGCATCGGGCCGGCGAAGTACGCGGCGCTCGCCGGCCGGGTGAAGGTGTGAAGCCGCGTGCCGCAGATGTGTCGACGGAGCTAATACCCGGTGAGCCGGTCGAACTTCGGATGCTCGTGCCGGCCGGTATGGCGTGGCTGGCGGCCGCGATCGCTTTGATGATGTCCGCGGCGGTCGGGTTGATCGCTGCAGCGGTTCTGGTTGTGGTTGGTGCCGCGGTCGGCGCGACGATGCTTCGAGGTCGGCGACCTCGGCACCACGTGCGCAGGCGGGTTGTAGCGGCCGCTCTGCTGTGCGCGGCGGGTGCGGCGGCCGCGGCGGCCTGGCGGGTAGCCGCGGTGCAACGCGGTCCGTTGCCGTCACTGGCCCGTTCGCATGCCACGGTCACCTTGGAACTGATCGTGACGAGTGACCCGCACTTGTCGGCCGCTTCATCGACGGGTTCCAGCCGCTCGCTCGTCGTGTTGTTGGCCAAGGCTGTCGAGGTCAGCAGCGACGCTGTGCCGAGCACGAGGATCAGTTCACCGATCGTGGTACTCGCGACCGCGCCGGGGTGGCTCTCGCTGCAACCCACGCAACGCGTCACCGCAGTGGGACGCGTGAGCATTCCAGACCCCGGGGAGTTGGATACCGCCCTCTTCGATGCGCGCGGATCGCCGACACAAGTCGGCGCAGCGTCGCCAATAGAGCGCGTCGCTGGGCGCATCAGAGATGGGTTGCGAACAGCCGCATCACCGCTGCCGAGCGGACCGCGCGGCCTGCTGCCCGGTCTCGTCGACGGCGACACCTCAGGCCTGTCGCCCGACCTCGTTGCCGCGTTTCGCACCACCGGACTCACCCACATCGTCGCCGTCTCGGGGGCGAACGTGGCCATCGTTCTCGGCGCTGCGCTGGTGATCGCTCGACGGATGCGGGCGGGCCTCCGTGCGCAGGCTCTCATTGGGGTGCTGACAATCGTCGGCTTCGTGATCGTCGCGCGCCCTCAGGCATCGGTCTTGCGGGCAGCCGCGATGGGTCTTGTTGCCGTGCTTGCTTTGGCGACCGGACGCCGACGCCGCGCGCTGCCGGCGTTGTGCGCGGCAGTGTTGTTTTTGATCTATATCGACCCGACGCTGGCGCGCAGTGTCGGGTTCGCGCTTTCGGTCGTTGCTACCGGGGCGCTGCTAGTGCTTGCGCCGCCGCTGCGTAGGTGGATGGCGAGGAGACTACCCGGCTTTCTCGCGGATGCACTCGCGGTGCCGACTGCAGCGACTCTCGCCTGCGCGCCACTGATTGCCTCGATCTCTGGGCAGATCAGCCTGGCGTCTATCCCGGCGAACTTGCTTGCCGAGCCCGCCGTCGCGCCCGCAACAATTCTCGGCGTGCTAGCTGCGGCGCTCGCGCCGGTTTCGATGGGAGCTGCACAGTTAATCGCTCGTCTTGCCGGCATTCCGTGCTGGTGGCTGGTGTTAATTGCGCGCACCTTCTCGCGTCTGCCCGGCGCCGCTGTGCCTTGGCGCGATGGTGCGGCAGGCGCGCTTGCGCTGTTGGTGCTCGGCTCGGCCATCGGCGTTCTCCTTTGGTCGGCGCGATGGCGGGGCGTCATGCTTCGTGTCGTTGTCGTGGCCACCCTGGTTGCTAGCGCACTCGCCGTTCGCGGTCGACTCGCAACGCAACCGTGGCCGCCGTCCGACTGGGTTCTCGCGGCGTGCGATGTAGGCCAGGGCGAGGCCATCGTCGCGCGCACGGGCGCGCAATCGGGCGTTCTTGTCGATGCGGGACCTTCGCCACCCGCGGTGGACGGCTGCCTCGACGCACTCGGTATTCGAACGTTGGACTGGATCGTGCTGACCGGCGGATCGTCGGCCGCGATCGCGGGAGTGCCTGGGGTGCTCCACGACCGAGCGGTCGGCGCTCTTGATGCGGGCCTCGGCCTCGCAGCTGATGCCGAGGTGCGCGTGAGGGGATGGGCAAGCGCGTCGCACGTCACCGTCGCGACCGCCGCGGAGGGTCAGGTTCACACCGTCGGCGCGCTGCGGTGGAGCGTCGTCGCCGAGCTCGATTCTGGGCGTGTTGTGCGACTCGTGCTGCCCGGCCTCACGGTGCTGATAGCCGGCGATACCGATGCAGCTGACTTGACCGACATCTCGTCGCGCGCGAGGCTCGCCGCCGATGTACTAGTCGTTCCGCGGCACGGCGGCGACATGGCCGATGACGGATTTCTGCACGCCGTCCGGCCTGCGGTTGCCGTTGTCTCTGTGGGTCTTGGAAACACGCAGCACGAGCCGTCACCGAGGGTGCTCGGCGTGCTGGCGACAATCGCGGGTCGAGTGGTGCGTACCGATCGAGACGGAGACATTGCGATCTCGGTCCATGTCGGCGGGTTGCGGGTCATGACGCCACGCGGGTCCCACGAGGTCTCGCGTCCGGTCGCCAGCGGCTTTGTGGTGGCACCGCCGGCGGCGTGGATGCCGGAAACTCTGTGTCGCCCTCGCATGGCATGCTGCCTGTCGTGTCTGCTGACCGCCGTCCCAGCTCGGTCACCGTGGTCGTTGGCGACGAGGAGCTCCTCGTCGAACGCGCGATCGCCGCCGTGGTCACCGCCGTCCGGCTTGTCGACGAAGACACGGACGTGCGTGACCTCGCGGGCGCCGCACTTGAGTCGGGCCAACTGGCCGAGCTGACCAGCCCGTCGCTGTTCGGCGAGCGCCGCGTTCTGGTGATCCGCGACGTCGAGCAACTGCCCAAGGAGGTCGTCGACGAAGTGATCGCGTCGTGTCGCGACGTGGCCGACGAGGTAGCGATCGTGCTGGCCCACAAGGGTGGCGCTCGCGGCAAGACGTTGCTCGAGGCGGTCGTCGGCCTGGGGGCGAAGCGGGTCGACCGCGCGAAGCTCACCAGGCCAGGGGAGCGTATCGACTTCGTCCGCGCCGAGTTCCGGAACGCGAATCGGGTCATCACCGACAACGGCGCGCGGGCCTTGATCGACGCGGTCGGCAACGATTTGCGCGAGATCGCAGCAGCGTGCGCTCAGCTCTGCACAGATACCGACGGTCAGGTCGACGGCGAACTTGTCGCGCGCTACTACCGCGGCCGCGCTGAGGCGTCGGGATTCGCGGTCTCCGACCGAGCGCTCGAGGGCCGGCTCGGAGAGGCGCTGGAACAGCTGCGCTGGGCGTTGGCGGTCGGGGTCGCGCCCGTGTTGATCACCAGCGCTCTCGCGCAAGGCATGAGGGCACTGGCCAAGGTCGCGAGCGCTCCCCGGGGTTTACGTGGCGCCGACCTCGCCCGCGAGCTGGAAATGCCGCCGTGGAAAGTCGATCGGGTGAGAGCTCAACTGCAGGGGTGGACGCCGACGGGCGTGGCGACCGCGGTGACGGCGATTGCGCAGGCAGATGAGCAGGTCAAGGGCGGTGGCACCGACGCGGGTTACGCGCTGGAGAAGGCGGTGCTGGCCATCGTCGCGGCTCGCGCCGCGGCATAACGGGGCAGGCCGAGGCAGCAGAGATTTAGAGCGAGGCGGCTTGCTTGGCCAGCGCTGACTTGCGGTTGGCGGCCTGGTTGGCGTGGATGACGCCCTTGCTGGCGGCCTTGTCGAGCTGACGGGTGGCGGCGCGCAGCAACTCAGGCGCGTCGGGTGACCCGGCAGCGGCCGCTTCGCGGTAGCGGCGGACATGGGTCTTGAGCGAGGACTTCACGGCCTTGTTGCGCAGCCGTGCCTTCTCGTTCGTGCCGATGCGCTTGATCTGGGACTTGATATTCGCCACGCGGGAAGCCTCATCGAGTGCTCGGGGTCAGAATGCACAACTGCAATATCCGCAGGTGCGACCATTCAGAGTACCCAAACGGCAGCTTCGGCGTCCAACCAGGGTCGAGACCGCATTCGCGAGGCACGCTGGACTCCACCGGTGCGGCTGGACGGTCGGGACCCCGCTCGCTCCCGTTCCGGGAACGGGAGAGCCCATATGGTCGCCTTGGTGTGCCTGCCCGGGTTGCCGGAGCGCAGCGTGCCCGACCTGGCCGTGCATGATCACGGAGGAACGGCAGGGCTCGGGCCGAGCGTGGGACGATAGGGACGTTCCCCGCCCCGACTCGAGAGAAGCGCGTGCCGCTACAACGCACCGATCCGGCGACGATCCGCAACTTCTGCATCATCGCCCACATCGATCACGGTAAGTCGACGCTGGCCGACCGCATGCTCCAACTCACAGGCGTGGTCGACGAGCGCTCGATGCGCGCCCAATATCTCGACCGCATGGACATCGAGCGCGAGCGTGGCATCACGATCAAGAGCCAGGCCGTCCGGCTGCCGTGGAAGGTCAACGGCGCTGGTTACGTGCTGAACATGATCGACACGCCGGGCCACGTCGACTTCACCTACGAGGTGTCACGCTCGCTGGCGGCCTGTGAGGGAGCGGTGCTGCTGGTGGACGCCGCCCAGGGCATCGAGGCGCAGACGCTGGCCAACCTCTACCTGGCGATCCAGAGCGATCTGCACATCATTCCGGTGCTGAACAAGATCGACCTGC
>DASRZB010000374.1:0-4539 GCA_035653855.1 Acidothermaceae bacterium
CCTCGAAGTTCGCGGACGAAGCCGGGGCGATGACGGGGATGGGCGGTGCCGAGAGATGCGGCGAGATGAATGACGGCAGGCGTCCGGGTGCCGGGAGGGGGAGGCTTCATTTGAATAGTCAGTCGGGCTCGGCACGGTAGCGAACGCACGTATCGCGCCGTATACGGCGGCAACCAGTAGGGAGTGTCTATGCGACGGGTTTTACTTCCGATCACGCATCTCGTCACGCATTTCGGATCGGCCGGGGGAAACGGACGCCACACGCGGCCTGCGCGCGCGCGCGCGATAATGTGCCTGGCGAGCGCGGCGATGCTGCTGATGCTCGAGCTGGGATGGGCGGGCGCCGCGCGCGCGCAGGCCAATATAGCTCTGGGCAACGCCGGCGCGACCGGCGCGCTCGCCACCAATACCAACTGGTCGATCGCCAAAAACGGGGGCTTCACCGCTGGCACGGCGAGTTGGACGGTCGGGGTGACCAAAGTCTCGGTCAGCGATCAGATAATCCAGGTTGACGGACAATTCGTGATCGACAATAACGGCACGGGGCCGGCCACGCTCGGCAACATCATAGTAAACCTGCAGCGCCCCTGCGGTACGCTGTGGGTTTCGGCCGCGGCGGACGTGGCCGACGCAACCTTCGGCCAGGCGGCAGCTTACGGCAACTTCATCTCCACCGCGTCGTACGAGAATGTCGCGCGCAACAGCCCGAGCTCCTCGTGCGGCGGACCGGGCAACTACGTCGTCACCACCACCATCGACGGAAAAGCAGTCAAGGAAGGCACGTTCTTCACCACCGCCGCCTCGGGAACGGTCGACTTCATCAATCCCGCCGACAACTCGGTCTTTTCGCTGGTGCCCGCCTTCAAACTGCCCGCCGGGGCCTGGAAACGGCTCTACTATACCGCGACCTTCGACAACACCATCCTGGGGATCGCGCCGGGAACCAAACTGCGGCCTGAGGTCATCGTCAGCGTCAGCAACGCCGCGGCCGACGATCTGAATTCGTCCCGGCTTGTCGACGTTGACGACGACGACGGTCCGGCGGGCCAGGGCGTCTCGAACACCGGCGACGATGCCGGTTGGGAACAAAGCGCCGCGACGCGCGAAGCTTTCCTGCCCACGCTCGCACAGTGCAACCAGACCATCACGCTGACCGACGCGCGTAATCCGGCCAATCCGGCGCTGACCGGCACCGCCACGCTCACTACCTTCACCAGCTTCAACCCCAGCGGGACGCTCTCGATCTACGGCTCATCGATGAGCAACGGGCAGACCAACACGCAGGACGTGAGCGCTGCCGTTGACGGCGGCACGAGCGGCGGCACTATCACCAATTGCGCCGGCATCACTGGCCCCAACACCACCATCACGCTCGTAGTGGGCAACTTCAGCAAGGTCTTCAGCGTATGCACCGGGGTCAACGATACCGCCTGCGATCAGGAGAACGTGCCGAGATCCGCCGGCCCGGCCAGCCCCACTCCCACACCGGTCGTAACGCCGACTCCGGTCGTCACTCCTACGCCCGTGGTCACGCCGACGCCGGTCGTAACACCAACGCCTAATGTCACGCCGACGCCGGGTGTCACGCCGACGCCGGGTGTCACGCCAACGCCCGTCGTAACACCAACGCCCAATGTCACGCCGACGCCGGTTGTTACCCCCACGCCGATCGCGACTCCTACACCGGTCGTCACTCCCACACCGACTCCCACTCCGACACCGGTCGTACCGCCTTTCGTCACGGGTGAGTTCTGCACCTACAGCGAGGCGCACTGGTCGCATACCTGCGGCGCCGAGGGCGACGGCAGCGGCGGACATGGCGGACAGAGCCTCAAGCACGCCGTGGATGGCGACTGCAGCGGCGAGGGCAACCAGGCCCACAACGTGCTGACCGATAACTTCGACACCGTGTACGGCGCGAGCGGCGGAGTGCACGTCGGTCTCCCTTGCGCCAGCAGCCAATTCGAGATGACCTTCACCTCGCCGGCCGCGATCCAGAACTATCTGCCGGCGGGTGGCATGGCCGGAGTGCTCAACGCGTGTCTCAGCAACCCGTCAAGCTCTCACTCGGGCAACCTCGGCGGCGAAGTCCTGGCTCTGGAACTGAACGTCGACTTCAGCGCTGCCGGTATCACCGAAGGCTCGGGCGGTCCGTTCGGCAGCCTCAACCTGTGCGGCAGCGGGACCTCGCTCGACGGGATGTCGATCTCCCAAATACTCGCGGCCAGCAACAAGGCGCTGGGCCATGGCGGAATGCCAACCGGGTTGGATCCCAAGTCGCTGCGCAACCTGCTCCATCAGCTCAACGAGTCGTTCGACGATTGCCATCCGCACGGTTTCGCCCAGCAGCACCTGACCGGCGCTGCCTGTCCGTAAGGCGGCTGTCCGCGACTAACCAAAGGGCCGGCCCGCGGGGGCCGGCCCTTTTCATCCCTTCTCGCCTTGACCAATCCGACGTTCAGCGATCGGCGCTCACGCTGTCTGAGACTGTGACGGAACCCGGCGACAACTGGCACAGCAAGGTCCGCGCACAGTATGCGGCGGTGACCCGCCATACGGTCAGCTTGAATTGTTTGTGCGCGCGGTGTCCCGCGGCATCGGTCACTCGAATCGTCGGATACCAGGTGCGCTGCTTGGTTGCGACTCCGGTGATCGCGCCGGCGGTCTGGTCGATCGAGAGTCCTGGTGGCAGACGGCCCAGCACCACTGCGATCGCGTAGGGCGCGCGACCGCCGCTGATGCCGAGCGAGGCGTCATAGAGCACGGTGGTATGCGCACTGGGCAAAAGCCTAAGGGCGCCAATTTTGAGCGGCGACGGAGTCGGCGTGGGCGTGGGCGTCGCGGTTGAAGTCGGGGTCGAGGTCGGCGTGACGGTCGGCGCGGGAGCGGGCGTCGCGGTAGGACTCGGGGTTGGTGTCGCTGACGAACCGCCGGTATTCACCTTGCCCCACCAAAGGCCCCACATGTTGCTGTTTCCGGCGTACTCCTGGATCGTCCACATCGAGGTGTCGTCGACCGGGTCGACCACGGTCGAGCTGAAGTCGCCCCATCGGTTGTCGCCGGTTCCGAAATCCTTGAAATAAGGAGCCTCGCCCGCCTTCAGCGTGATGCCGGCTTCCATCGTACTCGGCGTATCGCTGGCCAGACGGGTCGAGTAACCGGCACTGGGATACAGCCCCGGCCCGAAATGCGTATAGCCGACCATCACGTCGTTGACGCTGTTAACGGCGAGTGTCGGATAGGCATAGAAATTGGCGCCGCTGGGATCGTCGATCCGTCCGAACTGCTGCACCTTGCCGACGCTGCCCGCGGCGGTGGAAATCTGCCACCACTGCGCCGCGGTCCGCGTGGGAGTTCCGGTGGCGGGAAGGTAAACCGTGTGCGAGGCCCACAAGGACCCGTTGCGATACACGCAGCTTTGCAGCCGATCGTCGTCGGTATCGATCAGGCTCGTGCTGCCGAGTTGCGGCGCAAAATTGAGTGTCGGCGAGAACGATTGCCACGCCGCCGATCCGATTGGAAAGGCCACCCCAGTGGTCAGGACCTCGGCGCCGACCGCTCCCGTGATGGTGTCGAGCCTGAGCTTGGCCGAGCCGCCGCTGGCCGACTCCAAGAGATACATCGTTGAGAGATTGGGATCGTAGGTGAGTGCCGGAAGCTGAGTGAAGCCGAAGTTCGGCTTAAGCACCGTATATTGGCCGGCGCCTCCGGCGTAGAGGTCGGCCTTGTCGAACGCCCAGATGACGGAACTGACGAAGGTGCTGCCGCTCACGGTGAACAGATTGGCCTGCACGACGATCCACTTTTTGTTGAAGCCGAGCGTCGGATAGTCGCCCCAGTTGGCGCCCGACGGATCGACCGGGACCTTGTACAGGTTCCATCCCTTGGTGGGGTCACTGCTCTGCGACACGGCAACCATTATCGCCGCGTTGGCGGAGTTTTCACCGCTCGCCGCCGAGAAGATCCATCGCTGCCCGTATGGGTCATATATCACCCGCGGATCGAACGCGTCGGGAACGCCGAGACTGGACCAGAAGCCGGTGAGCGTAACCGAGCTCAGCGTCGCACCCACGCGGTCCTGGATCACGACCTGGCTGTTGACCGCCACCATCAGATTGTTCGGCCCTACCGCGCCGTCGGTGTCGGGCGGAATCACGGTGCCATTGTCGCCCAGCGCCTCGAAGCTGCTGAGCGCCGCCGGCGATTGCGTGGAAGTCTGCGTCGACTCCGGCGCCTGTTCCTGCGTCGCCGCCTGCGACGCATTCAAAAGATCGCTGCCCTGGAGCGCTCCATCGGCCGCGCGCGCAACCGGACGATGAATCCAGCGATGCTCATTGAGCGGCATCGGGCCGTAGGCCTCTTCGCGGGCGATCGCCTTGAAATTGATCGAAGCGTGCTGAGCGGCCTTGCCCGGAGTGCCGGCTATCCGGAGCGGAGTCGCACCGGCCACGGTCTGAATGACGGCCACCGTCATAAACGCGATTGCCATCGAGAAGATGAGTTGCCGAATCTGTCGCGTGGTTGCCGTCACTTCCGATA
>DASRZB010000375.1:0-3540 GCA_035653855.1 Acidothermaceae bacterium
GATGTCGCGGTGCTCACCGAGGTCTTCACTGAGATGCTCCTCGACTTCGGTGACACGCAGTCGATTCCGCCGCTGACCGAGTTCGTTGATGTTCCCGACCCGCTCGACCCCTCGCGCCACGAACCGGTCGATGTGCCCGAAGAGGTCGACGCGGTCGACGAACCCGCACCGCCCCGCGATCTCGTCGACCAGCCGATGGAGAAGCCGGCCGGCGGCCTGGGCAACGCGGCCGCGCGCGGCACCAGCATCACATTGGCGATGCAGGGCGTGCGCTTTGTGTTGCAGTTCTGCTCTCTCGTCGTCCTGGCGCGGCTGCTCACGCCGTCCGACTTCGGCATTGTCGCGATGGTGACGGCGATCGTCGGCGTGGCCGACATCCTGCGGGACTTTGGCTTGTCGTCGGCCGCGATTCAGGCGAAGACGCTCAACAACGCCGAACGGTCGAACCTCTTTTGGGTGAACGTCGGCATCGGATGTGCGGGCGCGCTCGTCATCTTGCTGTGCACGCCGCTGATCAGCAGTCTCTACGGCGAGCACAAGCTGGCGCCCATCATCTTTTCCCTCGCGTGGGTGCTGATCATCAGTGGCGTCAACACGCAGTTCAACGCTGAGCTCAGTCGCAGCTTGCGCTTCAAGGCGCTTGCATTCGCCGACATCGGTGCGCAGGCGCTCGGCATCGCCGCGGCGATCACGGTTGCCGCGCTCGGCGGCGGCTACTGGGCGATTGTCGTGCAGCAGATCGTCGTGGCCGTCATGACGCTGACGTTCAACATGGCCGTCTGCCGCTGGCGGCCGGGGCTCCCTCGTCGCTCAGTGTCGATCACCCGGTTCTTTCGCTTCGGCGGCGGCGTGCTCGGTACGCAGATCATCAACTACGCGACCAAGAACGTCGACAACATCGCCATCGGTGCTTACTGGGGCGCCGGGCCGTTGGGTCTGTACAGCCGCGCCTACCAGTTGCTGATGACGCCGCTCGCGCAGATCAACGCGCCACTCACGCGCGTCGCGCTCCCGGTGCTGTCGCGGGTGCAAGACGACGACGTCGTCTACGCGCGCTACTTGAAGAAGGCGCAACTCGTCGGCTGCTACCTTACCGCCACGGTGTTCGCGATGTGTGCGGCACTTGCGCACCCCCTCGTTGCGGTGCTCTTCGGACACAAGTGGCTCGGCGTCGCGCCGATCTTCGCGCTGCTGTCGATCGGTGGTGTCTTCCGGTCGATCTCGCAGATCTCGTACTGGATCTTCCTGTCGCGCGGCAAGACGGGCCAGCAGTTCAAGCAGTACCTCGTGACGCGGCCGTTCATGATCGGCATCATCTTGGCCGGCTTGCCGTGGGGACCGAAGGGCGTCGCCATCGGCGCCTCGATCGCGTACTTCCTCGACTGGGCAGTCTCGCTGTGGTGGGTCGGCCGAGCCGCTCACGTCGACAGTCGGATGCTGTTCAGCAACGCCTTTCGGTCGCTGTTCCTCGTCAGCGCGCCGTGCGGTGTTGTCGCGTACCTCGGGACACTGCTCGTGAGCCCGCCGATCGCGCAGCTCGCCGTGGCGGGAGTGCTGGCCATCCTCTACGTCGCGGTGCTGATCGCGCTGGTGCCGATCGTGCGTGACGACGCGAAGATGATCCTGTACTTCCTGCGCCGCTCGATCGGCCGGGCAAAGTCGCAGCCCCGCCACCGCGCAGCTCCGCAAGTGCAACTCCTCTTCACCCGCCAGCCGTAGCGGTCCGCCCGCGCGAGCCCCTCGCCGTCCGCCCCTAGGCCTTTTCGCCGAGTGAAGGAATTGCGTCGTACTCAACGCCGAATTCGTGCAGAATTCCTTCAGCGGATAACGAGAGCTCGTCCACAGACTGGTGGTTGCCACGCCGGGTGACTGCGGTGATCGAGGTGTCGGTCACGCCCGGCGATCTCGTCGAACGCCCGGGTGTGCGTTGCCACCGGCGGGTCATCGACCCGAAGGATCTTCGCGAAGTCGATGGCCTGGTGCTGACGTGACCCGTTCGGACGATCCTCGATCTTGCCGCCCAGCTTCCGCTGAAGCGGTGGCGCGACTTGCGAGCCGCTGCTATGGGGTCTTCCCGTACACGGCAGCTGAACTCTGCGGCTACCACCGGCCGCCGTCCCGCCCGTGATGTCTAACGCCCGATAGGCTCCGGCGCATGAGTTCGGCAACCGGTCGCGCCATCACCGTTCTCGTCTACCCGCGCGAGTCGAACCCGTATCAGCCGTTGCTTTATGGAGCGCTCACTGCGGCGAACCCGCGCTACCGCATCGTGGAAATCCCGGCCCCGCGGGGCACTCGCCGGGTGCTGCTCCATCCGTTTGTGGCTGCGTGGAGTTTGATCGTGCACGCGATTGCGGATCGTCGCCGGATCCTGCACATCCATTGGATGTACGCGTTCAAGCTCCCGGGCAATCCTCAAATCGCGTCGCGTGCTGCCTTTGCGTCGTCGATGACGTTCTTGTTTCTTGCCAAGCTCCTTCGGTACCGCATCGTCTGGACGGTGCACAACGTGCTGCCCCATCAGACGATCACGTCGAACGACCTCGCCGTCCGCCGTAGGCTCGCGCGAACCGCGGATGCGGTGATCGTGCACAGCACCTCAACGCTGCCGGCGTTAGCAGCCGCGGGGATATCCGTCCCCGACGCGACTGTGATTCCGCATCCGAGCTATATCGGGCGCTATCCCGTCGGCGCGACTCGTTCAGCTAGCCGAGAGTCGTTGGGCGTACCGGCCGATGCTGCGGTCTGCCTGTTCTTCGGCCGCATCGAGCCGTACAAGAATGTGCCGGCGCTCATCTCGGCGTTCTCAGTTGTCGCAGCTACGCAGCCCGACGCGTATTTGGTGGTCGCCGGCGCGTGCAAGGACCCAGCGCTTCGGGCGGAACTGACCCAGATGCTCGCATCGGTCGACCGCGCCACCTCGGCACTGCGGCGCATCAGCGATGACGAACTCGGGAGCTTCTTTGCGGCGGCCGACGTCGTCGCGTGTCCATTCCTCGACGTTACGACGAGTGGGTCAGCGATGCTCGCGCTGTCGTTCGGCGTCCCGATCGTGGCGCCGCGCATCGGTGCCCTCGCCGACCTGCCCGACGACGTCGGCTTCTTCTACTCAGCCACCGACGCTGACGGCCTGTCGCGCACCCTCGCCCGCGCGCTCAGCTCGCCGGACGATGTCGCGAAAGCAGCGGCCCGCGCGAGCGAGTACGCGGCCAGCATGACCTGGGCCCGCGCCGCCTCCGCAACCGACGCCGTCTACCGGCACGTGCTGGGTTCCTGACCTCCCTGGGTTCCTTCACTCGGCGAAAAAGCAGAAGGGCGGACGGCGAGGGTGCGACGGTCACGAGGCGCGGCGACGGTACTCGCTGTAGACGTATCCGTACGCGCCGCTGACCATGCCGACGCCACGCGCCGCGGTTCGCAAGCCGCGTGCCCGCCGTGCAGTGTTGCGCACGACGAAACCGACCAAGTACTGCCCGACGCCAGATGCCGTGCGCAAGACACCACGACCGGTCAGTCGAACCCGCACCAAAGTCCGGTCAA
>DASRZB010000376.1:0-12442 GCA_035653855.1 Acidothermaceae bacterium
GTCGGAGAATCCACCGGCTGCGGCCGGCGTTGACCATGGGTCGTCAGCGGGTGCGCCGCCACCGGACCCGCCGCCATAACCGCCGCCGCCGCCCGGACCGCGAGCAGCCTTGACGACCTTGGCGGTCGCGTTGCGTAGTGAGGGACCGACCTCGTCGACCTCGACCTCGAAGACCGTGCGCTTCTCGCCCTCTTTGGTCTCATAGGACCGCTGCTTAAGCCGGCCGGACACGATGACTCGCATGCCCCGGGTGAGCGACTCGGCACAGTTCTCGGCCGCTTGCCGCCAGACGTTGCAGGTGAGGAAGAGGCTCTCGCCGTCCTTCCACTCGTTCGTCGCCTTGTCCATGAAGCGCGGCGTCGAGGCGATGCGGAACTTCGCGACGGCTTGGCCGTTGGAGGTGAAGCGCAACTCGGGGTCGTCGACCAGGTTGCCGATCAGCGTGATGACTGTGTCGCCGGCGGCCATGGCTAGTGCTTCTCCGGCCGCATGAGTTTGGTGCGCAGCACGGTCTCGTTGAGGTTCAGCTGGCGGTCGAGCTCCTTGACGGAGGCCGGCTCAGCGACGATGTCGATCACTGCGTAGATGGCCTCGGTCTTCTTGGCGATCTCGTACGCCAAGCGGCGCCGGCCCCACACGTCGACCTTGTCCACCGTTCCGCCGTCTTGGCGAACGACGCCGAGAAACTGGTCGAGGGAGGGGGCGACGGTCTTCTCTTCCACATCGGGATCGAGAAGCACCATCAGTTCGTAACGACGCATGCGTGCACCGACCTCCTTCGGTCTGGGCGGCCACGGTCGATCCGTGGCAGGAGGGCTCGTTGCGTCGAAGCAACGCGTCACAGTACCAAGCCGGCGGCCTCGAGCCGAAATCGTGTCCACAGCACCACCCAGTGTCCAGCGTCCGATTAGGGTGAAACCCATGACCACCTCGCTGCCCAAGATCGGTGCTCACGTCGACCAAAACGACCCCATCGCAGAAGCGCAGGCGCGCGAGGCCGATCTCGCGCAGTTCTTTCTCGGTGACCCCCAAGACTGGAAGGCACCGCAGATCCGGGCCGGCGTCGAGGCCCTGAAGAACGCCCCGATCGACCTCTACGTCCACTCGCCGTACGTCATCAACGTGGCCACCACGAACAATCGGATCCGGATCCCGAGTCGCAAGATCCTGGCCCAGCACGCCGACGCCGCGGCGAGCATCGGCGCGAAGGCGCTGATCGTGCACGGCGGCCATGTCTTGAAGGACGACGACCCGGCGGTCGGCGTCGACAACTGGCGCAAGACCTTCGAACGCTGGACGCCCCCGCTGCCGATCTTCATCGAGAACACCGCGGGCGGCGAGAACGCCATGGCGCGCCATTTCGACCGACTCGCCATGCTGTGGGACGCCGTCGGTGAATACGGGCCCGGCTTCTGCCTCGACACCTGCCACGCCCACGCGGCCGGAGAGGATCTCGTCGGCGTCGTCGACCGCGTCAAGGCCATCACCGGCCGCATTGACCTCGTGCACGCCAACGGCTCACGCGACCCGTTCGGCTCGGGCGCTGACCGGCACGCCAACTTCGAGGACGGCGACATCGACCCCGCGCTGATCGTCGAGGTCGTCCGTCAGGCGGGCGTGCCCGTGGTGTGCGAGACACCGAACGGCGCTGCCGGACAGGGCGCCGACATCGCCTACCTCCGCAAACATCTCAGCGCGGATGCCTGATCGCCCCGTAGCACCGACGGCTGATCGCCGAAAGCCGAAGCAGACAGGTCAGTTCAACGCCATGACCGGCTCGGGCTCGTCGTAGCTCGGATCGCCGTCGAAGATGTCGGGCGCTCCGTCGAGCACCCCACCGGCCGGATCGTCACTGCCATCGGCTCGGACCACATCGCCCTCCGGTCGAAGGATGTCGATGATCACCAGCACGCACAGCGCCAGCACGGAGATATCCCTGATGGCCAGCGAGATCGAGTAGGGCCCGTACTCCAGGCCCTTTCCGGTTCGACCGCTCGGGTCGCCGAGCAGGTACATCCAGATGCCGAGGAAGTAGATGATCTCGGCGGACTGCCAGACCAAGAACGCTCGCCACCGCGGCCGGGCAAGCACGACGAACGGCAGCAACCACAGCACATACTGCGGCGAATAGACCTTGTTGAGCACCAGGAAGAACGCCAGCGTCAGGAAGCACAGTTGCGGCAGCCTCGGCCGCCGGCGGGCGGCCAGCGCGATCCAGCACACGCCCAGGAAGGCGATCGCGATCGCAGCCGCTTCGTACAAGTTGAGTTGGTTCGTCGTGTAGTTCCAGCCGAAGAAATTGATCTTGTGACCGAAGATCGGGAGCGTTTCTGGACGCGAGAACACGTACCAGATCGAGCCCCAGTCGGCGCCGCGAGTCCGGCTGAAGTAGTAGAACCGGAACCACCCTTCGGGTCTCGCAATCGCGATCGGGACGTCGACCACTGCCCATGCGATCGCGGCTCCGCCGACGGCCGTCCAGAAGGCCTTCAACTGCCGAGCCCGCCAGCACAACAACATCAGCGGCAGGAAGAACACGATCGGATAGAACTTCGTCGCGATCGCGAGGCCGAGCAGAGCGCCGCCCAGGAAGTTGCGTTTTCGCGACCACGCCAGCATGCCAAGCGACGTCAGCGCGACCGCCAACAAGTCCCAGTTGATCAACCCCGCCAGAATCAGCGAGGGGGCGGCGGCGAACATCGCGGCGTCCCATATGCGGCGCCGGTTGGTCAGCGCTGTTGCGATGACCGCGATGACCGCCGCGATCGTGAGCATCAGCCAGGTCAAGTCGATGAAGCCCTGGCCGCGCTCGTTGGACGGGTACAAGAGCCTCGTGGCGAGGGAGCCAACTTCCATCGCCGCCCCGATCATGACCGGGTATTCGACTTCGCCGGTCGGATGCCCTGGCTGATCGGAGGACACGGTGTGCGCATCCCAATAAGGAATCTTCTTGTCAGCCAGTCCCTCACCGAAATACAGCGGGTAGATGTCGTTGTAACAGGCGTGGCTGTACTGGAACCCGCCCGACCACGTCTGGTTGCGACACGGGTACTTCTGCATGTACCCGAGCACCGAGCTGGCCAGGGCGAGAGCGATCAGTACCCGCAGCGGCGTCCACCACGACCAGCCGGTGCGCGCGTGTCTGCCGAGAGGCCCGCCAAAAGCCGCGCTGCCACCTCGAACGAACGGATCGTCGTGCGTGGGCGCGATCACCCCCGCCGCGTCCGCCGGCACGTCGTCCATGACAGGAAAACTTAGTCGGCCGCCGGGGTGATGCCGCGCAGCCCCCGCAGCTAGGACAACGCGGCCATGGCAACGCGGCTATGGCAACGCGGCGACCCCGACCCGCTTACTCCGAACCCGCTTACTCCGACCCTGCTTACTCCGACAGGGCCCGCTCGCGGGAATGAGTCGTCCGGCGAGCCGGGGCATGACTTGCGGCGCGCGCGTGACCGCCATGACCGAGCACGTAGGACTCGCGCAGGTGGTTCCACCCGCAGTTCTGGCAGACCTCGACCACGTAGACCGTGAACTCGCTGACCTCGTGCTCCATCTGCGCGAGCTCGCGGGTCGCCTTGATCCGACCGCTGTACTGGCCGAGAGCGTCCCCGTAGGTGTAGGTGACGTGAGTCAACGGCTCCTTGCGGCACACCGGGCACTGCTCGGCGGTCGGCTCGCCGTGGAACTTGGCGGCCCGCAGCAGGTACGGGTGCGCGTCACACACGTCGGTCGCCGTCGCCCGCCCGCCGAACAGCGCGGTCAGGATGGCCCGACGCGCCAGCGAGTAGTCGATGAAGGACCGGATCGTCTCCACGGCGGACATTTTAGCCACCGGGGCGGCGGTCGGTGTTTGCGTTCGTGGAGGCGGACCCGTATCGTTGCGATGTATCGGCTCGATACATCGAGGAGCAATCAGTGGCGCAAGCAGTCAAGCGATCGGGACGTTCCGGCGTCCTCGAGCTTGCCGTCCTCGGGCTGCTCCACGAGTCACCAATGCACGGCTACGAGCTCAGCAAGCGCCTGAACACCATGCTCGGCGCCTTCCGCGCATTCTCCTACGGTTCGCTCTACCCGTGCCTGAAGCAAATGCTGACCCTTGGTCACGTCAGCGCAGACGGCGAATCAACGGGCAGCCGTAGCAAGATCGTCTACCGGCTGACCGCCGACGGCAAAGAGCACCTACAGAACCTCTTGGGCGAGGCCGGACCTTCGTCGTGGGAAGACGAGAACTTCGGCGTGCACTTCGCCTTCTTTTCACAGACGGACGCCGAGGTGCGGATGCGCATCCTCGAGGGCCGTCGCAACCGCCTCGAAGAGCGTCTCGACAACGTGAAGACCTCCGTCGCCCGCACTCGCGAGCGGGTCGACAGCTACACCCTCGAACTTCAGCGGCACGGTCTCGAATCCGTCGAGCGTGAAGTCCGCTGGCTGACCGAACTCATCGAAACGGAGCGGCGCGCCGACAGTGCGCCCTCGAGCTCCACCAATGTCTAGAGCCATCACCGGTACGGGGATTAACCAAAAAGGAGCACCGCTCATGGGTTCGGTTCGGGTAGCCATCGTTGGCGTCGGTAACTGCGCCGCGTCGCTCGTCCAAGGAGTCGAGTTCTACAAGAACGCCGACCCCGAGGACCGGGTGCCGGGCCTCATGCACGTGCAGTTCGGCCCTTACCACGTGCGCGATATCAAGTTCGTCGCGGCATTCGACGTCGACGGCAAGAAGGTCGGTTCAGACCTCGCCGACGCGATCGGTGCCAGCGAGAACAACACCATCAAGTTCTGTGACGTGCCGACGACCGGTGTCGTCGTCCAGCGCGGTCACACCTATGACGGTCTCGGCGACTACTACCGCGACATCATCCAGGAGTCTGAGGAAGAGCCCGTCGATGTCGTGAAGGCGTTGAAGGACGCGAAGGTCGACGTGCTGATCTCCTATCTGCCCGTCGGCTCCGAAGTCGCCGACAAGTTCTACGCCCAGTGCGCGATTGACGCAGGCGTGGCCTTCGTCAATGCGCTGCCCGTCTTCATCGCCAGCGACCCGACGTGGGCGAAGAAGTTCGAGGACGCTGGGCTGCCGATCATCGGCGACGACATCAAGAGCCAGGTCGGCGCGACGATCACCCACCGTGTCATGGCCAAGCTGTTCGAGGACCGCGGTGTCGAGCTGCTTCGCACGTACCAGCTGAACTTCGGCGGCAACATGGACTTTATGAACATGCTGGAGCGCAAGCGCCTGCAGTCCAAGAAGATCTCGAAGACGCAGTCGGTCACCTCGCAGATCCCGCACGAGATGGCGAAGGCCGACGTGCACATCGGACCGTCCGACTACGTTCCGTGGCTCGACGACCGCAAATGGGCCTACGTGCGTCTCGAAGGTCGTTCGTTCGGCGACACCCCGCTGAACCTCGAATACAAGCTCGAGGTGTGGGACTCACCGAACAGCGCCGGCGTCATCATCGACGCAGTCCGCGCGGCAATGATCGCGAAGGACCGCGGCATCGGCGGACCGGTCAACTCGGCGTCCAGCTACTTCATGAAGAGCCCGCCGGTGCAGTACAGCGACGACGATGCGCGTCAGGCAGTTGCCGACTTCATCGCCGGCACGGTCGACCGCTAGCCACCGACTCCGTGCTCTGCGGCCCATTGCCGCAAAGCAGCCGAAGCGGCGTCCTTACCCATCGGTCCTGCGTCCAGTCTGAGTTCGAGCAGGTACCTGTACGCGCGGCCGACATCAGGTCCGGGCGGGATGCCGAGCACCGCACTGATCTCGTAACCGTCGAGTTCGGGCCGCAGCGCATCGATCTGCTCCTGCTCGCGCAACGCCTCAATGCGTGCCTCGAGGTCGTCGTACGCAGCCGATAGTGCGGCGGCGCGCCGCTTGTTGCGCGTCGTGCAATCCGAACGCGTCAGCTTGTGCAATCGCTCGAGCAGCGGCCCGGCATCGCGCACGTAGCGACGCACGGCGGAGTCGGTCCATTCGCCCTCGCCGTATCCATGAAATCGCAGGTGCAACTCGACGAGCCGCGACACATCGGCAACGACATCCTTCGGATACTTCAACGCGGTCAGTCGAGCCCTGGCCATCTTCGCGCCGACAACCTCGTGGTGATGGAACGAGACGCGGCCGCCCGGTTCTTTGCGCCGAGTTGCCGGCTTGCCGATGTCGTGCAACAACGCAGCGAGTCGCAGCACCAGGTCGGGTTCAACGTCGTCGCCTTCCACTACATCGGAGCCTTCGGCTTCTAGGGCAATTGCCTGCTCGACCACTGTCAGCGTGTGCTCGTACACATCCTTGTGCCGGAAGTGCTCGTCGCTTTCCAGCCGGAGCTTCGGCAACTCCGGAAGCACGAGGTCAGCAAGTCCGGTGTCGACGAGCAACGCAAGCCCGCGTCGCGGTTCTGCTGTGCACATCAGCTTCGACAGCTCGTCACGCACCCGCTCCGCGGACACCTTCGTGATGCGCTGCGCCATCGCCGTCATCGCGATGGCGACCGACGGATCAACGTCGAACCGAAGCTGCGACGCGAAACGAGCGGCGCGCATCATTCGCAACGGGTCGTCGGAGAACGAGTCCTCTGGCAGACCCGGGGTCCGCAGGACGTGAGCAGCAAGGTCATGGGCGCCGCCGAATGGGTCGTGGAACACGTGATCAGGAATGCTGAGAGCCATCGCGTTGACAGCAAAGTCGCGGCGCCGAAGGTCTTCGTCGAGTGAGTCGCCGTAAACCACATCGGGTTTGCGAGACACCGTGTCGTAAGTCTCGAAGCGATACGTCGTGACCTCGAGCCGCACGCCGTCCTTGAGCAGCCCGACGGTGCCGAACGCGATCCCGGACTCCCACTTGCTGTCACGCCATTGCTTGGTAATCCGCAGGATCTCGTCAGGTCGCGCGCTGGTGGCGAAGTCCAGATCGTTGCCGAGCCGCCCGAGCAACGCGTCGCGGACGGATCCCCCGACGAGGGCGAGATCGTGACCCGCATGCGCGAAGAGTTCGCCGAGTTCGTCAACGACCGGCGCCGCCCGGGTCAGCTCGTCGATCGCGGCCCGTTGGGTGCTCGTTAGCGAAGGAGGGTGGGAACGCGACGCAGGCACAGGGGTCAAGGGTAGGCCCAATAACGCGAAACACCCTGATCGGGCGCTCACGAATGGCTCCGATCCGCCCGGTTAGAGCGGACGCAGCGGGGGAATCTCCACCCGGCACTAAGAGCTTCGCCCGTTCGTCCCCACATTGACTGGATTGTTTACCATCACGCAATCGTGATGCGCTTGTCACGTCAGGGGTTCCTTTCCTGGCCGAGCCCGCCTAATGTCTGCTTCGGCGGCGCCGCTAGGCGCACGTCGGTGAGCGAGGTCAACATGTTGGGTCCGCTCGACATCCACCAGTACCTGCTAGAGCATGACGTTCACCACGAGATCGTCCGGCTACCCCGGCCCGCCGCAAGCGCCGAGCATCTTGCGGAGGTTCTAGGAGTAACTCCGCGGCGCTGCCTGGCGATCCACCCGTTCCACGCTCTTACCGCCGACGGCGACGTGCTCGTCCTCGTCATGGCTCCCGCCGACGAAGAAGTCAGCGCCGCGACGCTGGTCGTCGCATTACGCGAACTGCTCCGCGACCAGTTCGGACCAGACGCCGGCCTAAGCGTTGCCGGTGCAGCTCTGGTCAGTCGTCGCACCGACTACATCGCCGGGCACCTCGCCCCACTGCTGCTGCCGCCCGACGTCATCGTGGTCAGCGTGCAAGGCTTGCTCGATCTCGCTACATCGATCATCTACACCGCGACTGGTGACGGCGGCACCGCGCTGGGGATCGCTGCCACCGACTTGCTCAATCTCAGCCGGGCGGTCGTTCTGCCCAACGACGGCCCCGCGCACAACATTTCTTCCGCCCACACTGGCTACGAGGTCGACACGGTCGACCGCATCGAACTCGACCCGATTCCGCCGACTCCGATCACGCTGCCGCTTCCGAGCGAGGCCATTCATGGTGAAACCCAGCGCCCAGTCGGCGCAGCCACCGCGGCGCGGGTCCGCAGGGGGACAACGTCCGGCACCGCCGCACCGGCCCCCGCACCGGCCGTAGCAGTCACCGCGAGCTGACCGCGCGGTCGACCGGACCGTACCCGCCCGGCCATTACGATCGAGCCGTGCCTCCTGGACGCCGACCCGTGCCTCGCCTTCGCCGCGTCGAGGAAACCTCCGCCGGCGGATTGGTCGTCGACGCCGGCATTCCGGGTATCCGGGGTCGCCGCGCTGCGCTGATCGCCCGGCATGACCGCCGTGGCCGCCTGGTGTGGTCGCTACCGAAGGGCCACGTCGAGGCGGGCGAGACCCCAGAGGTCGCCGCCGTCCGCGAAATCGCCGAAGAAACCGGCATCGCCGGCCGCGTCGTCGCACCCCTTGGCACGATCGACTTCTGGTTCGTCGCCGAGGGCCGCCGCGTCCACAAGACGGTTCACCACTACCTGTTACTCGCCGAGGGTGGCGAACTGTCCGACGAGGACATCGAGGTCGTCGAGGTGGCATGGGTGCCGCTGGAGGAACTCGCGCAGCGGCTGGCCTACGACGACGAGCGCCGCCTTGTCGACCAGGTGCCGGGGCTGCTCGCGGACATCGCGTGAAGCGCAAAGGTCGATGCCTGGAGCTGGCCGGCGCGGTGGCGGCGGTGCTCTTCGCAGCAACGGGCAGCCTCGCGCTTACCGGCGTGGCTCAAGCTGCGCGAACGCCGAGCGCGACGCCCACTCCGACACCTTCACCGGCAAGCGCACAACACCGCGTGACGATCACACTCTTGAGCCTCGACCCAAAGGCAGTTCAGCCACACGACACGATCGTGCTCGACGGCACCATCACCAACATCTCCGGTGCACCCCTCACGAGTGTCAGCGTTGCTGCGCGTGCGTCGGCAACCCGGATCGATACGCGATTCGACCTAGCCCGCGACAACGACCCGAACGTGGTGCTCGGAGCGACCGTCTCCAACACCCGGGTGGCAATCGGCCCGCTCGCGGCTGGCCAATCCGCACACTGGACCATCCTGCTGCCGGTCGACCGCCTCAACTTGCCGTCGTCCGCCGCTGATTTTGGCGCCTATCCACTCGCTGTCGACGCTCGCACTACGTCCGGGCGCATCATCGCCACGACCCGACTACCCACGCAGTTGTTGTGGATGCCGACCGGCGCACAGTTCACACCGACGCAGATCAGCTGGCTGGTGCCGTTGGTTGACGGGATACATCGCGGTGCCGGCAACACGTTCCTCGACGACCAGCTCGCCACTGATCTCGCACCAAGCGGCCGCCTCGGACGCCTGCTCTCACTCGCATCAGCGGCCCGGGTACCGATCACCTACGCCATCGATCCCGCGTTGGTCGACGACGCCACCGTGATGGCCGGGGCAGCCCAACTCTCGGCGGGCGTGACTGGGGTCACCGGGGTCCCGCCGCCGTCCGGCATCGCGTCGCCGTCGGCGCCTGCATCGAGTACGGCGCCACCGTCGCCAAAACCCTCGACTACGCCAAAGGAAGGCAGCAAGTCTGCTGACGCGACGCCACCCGCAGCCGTGCCGACTCCGTACCAGGTCGCCGCGGGCGACACCGGGGGAACCACCAACGGAACCGGCGAATCAGCGGCGACGGATTGGCTCGCGACGCTCCATAGCGACGTGTCCGCGCCGGGCGCCGCGGTGGTCGGGTTGCCGTACGGCGACACCGATCTGGTGGCCGTCGAGCGTGCCGGCCTGACCAGGGAAATCGCCATCGCGCGCTCGACCGGGCAGTCGACGTTGACGGCCGACCTCGTGGCACCTTCATTGCCCAACGTTGTCTGGCCCGTCGGCGGCACGATCGACGAGCCCACGCTCAACGACCTGGCCGGCGATTTCGTCGACACCGTCGTGCTCACTGATACGACGCTCCCGCCGCGCAACGCCAACGCGGTCACCGGCGCACGCACGAACTTGCAAACGGCATCGGGCACCGTGCGGGCCGTGCTCACAGACTCGACGCTTAGCTCGATGCTCAGTACGTCAACTAGCGTGGACGGCGGTGTGCGGGTCGCCGAGCAGCGCTTTCTCGCCGAGACGATGCTCGTCACCGAGCAGCGCCCTGGCGTCGGCAGCTCGGTGGTGATCGCACCTGCGCGCAATTGGAATCCCACCGACGGCTTCGCGACGACGCTTCTGGCGGACAGCGCGACGATGCCGTGGCTTCAGGGAGTCAACGTCGGACAGGTTGCCGATCAGCCCGCGGACGGCGTCCCTCGACAATCGCTGGTGTACACCGCCGCGGCATCAGCTGCCGAGATGCCAGGTGAGGACCTGCTCCCGATCGCCGCGCTGCGCGGCCGGCTGGTCGCTTGCAGCGCCGTTCTCGGGTCGAGCACCACGGAAACGTTCATCAGCACGTCGAGCATCGCGATCCTGCGTGCGGAGTCAGCGGGCCTGCGCACGGATCTGCCTCGAGCCGCGGCGATCAGAGCTGCCGTGCAGGCCGAGCTCGGCGCACAGATCGCCAAGGTCTACATCGTTAAGCCGGGCCTCATCACGTTGACGAGTCGAAAGCAGAAGATCCCCATCACCGTCGTCAACAACCTGCCCGACCCGGTCACGGTCGAGATCCGAATAACCGCTGTGAACGCGGCCCGACTCACTGTCGCCGCGCAAGAGCCGTTCACTGTGCCGGGCAATCAGAGCCGCCACCAAGTACTGATCGAGGTCGAAGCAACGACCGGTGGGCGCTTTGACGTCGCCGCGCAACTGTGGACCCCGGACGCCAGCCCGCGACCGTTCGGTCCACCGGTTCCGTTCGTGATGAACTCGACTGCTTACGGAACTGTCGCTCTCGTGATCGCGGCCACTGCCGCGGGTTTGGTGTTCCTGGTGTCGGCGATCCGGGTCGTCAGGCGTCTCGTCGCCTCCCGCCGTACGCCTCATGACGGCCCGCAACGACCCGCTGCCGCGGCCGACTCGTCGTCGGTGTCGTGACGATCGCGGACGGGCCGGCCGGCGCGCCGCGAAGCAGCCTGGCCCGGTCGAGCACGGTCATGGCGATCGGGACCGTCGCCTCCCGCGGTACCGGGTTCGTCCGGACCGTGGTGCTCGCGGCAGCCCTCGGCAGCGGCGCACTGGCTGAGACCTACAACATCCCGAACACGATCCCTAACGCGATCTATGACCTACTGCTCGGCGGCATCCTTACCAGCGTCGTCGTCCCGCTCCTGGTGACAGCGGTCAGGGACGACGCGCACGCCGGTGAGTTGTACGCGCAGCGCCTCCTTACCGTCGTTGCGGTCGTGCTCGGCGTCTGCACCGTGGTGGGTGTTTTCGCGGCGCCGCTCATCATCGACGTCTACGCGCAAGGCCTCACCGGTCAGCAGCGTTCGCTGTCGGTCACGTTCGCGCGGTACTTCCTGCCACAGGTCTTCTTCTACGGACTCAGCGCAACAATCGGCGCGATTCTCAATACCCGCGGTCGTTTCGCGGCGCCGATGTGGGCCCCGGTCCTCAACAATCTCATCCTCATCGGCACCGGCCTGCTCTTCATTTCGGTCACCGAAGCGGTGCCGGTAGCCAAGCTGACCAACCTGCAAGTCACTCTCACCAGCGGTGAGATCCGACTCATCGGCATCGGGACGACAGCGGGCGTCGTCCTGCAAACTCTCGCGCTTTGGCCCTCGCTTCGAGCATCGGGCTTTCGATGGCGACCTCGGTTCGACTGGCGCGGCAATGGCTTGGGCGAGGCGGTCACGCTCGGCGGTTGGGTACTGGCCTATGTCGCGATGAACCAGCTCGGGTTTGTCATTGTCACGAACCTTGGGAAGGCAGCCGGCCGCGCGGCGCTTGCGCATCGCATCGGCCACACCGACACTTTTTCCGCCTACACCTACGCCTACCAGTTATTCCAGCTGCCGTACGCGATCGTCGCCGTGTCGATCATCACGGCGCTGCTCCCGCGCATGAGTGCGCACGCGGCGCAGGGCCGACTCGATGACGTGCGGGCTGATCTGTCGACGGGCCTGCGCACCAGCGGCGTCGCCGTGGTCCCCGCGACCGTCCTGCTGATCGCGCTCGCGCCAGAGATCACCACGGTCATTTTTCGATGCCTCCCACACACGCGAGTAAGCGCAGCAGACGCGCGCTACATCGGCTGGGTACTGGTCGCGTTCAGCATCGGCCTGGTGCCATTCGCGATGTTCCAGCTGCTCCTGCGCGCGTTCTACGCCTTGCATGACACCCGCACACCTGCGCTCATCAACGTCGTCGCGACGCTCGTCAACATCGGCGCGGACGTCGGCCTTTACATCGCACTGCCACCCGGATCGCGAGTGGTCGGGCTCGCCCTCGGGTTCGCCGCGTCCTACTGGGTCGCGTTCGTCCTGACCGCCAGAGCGCTGGGTCGCCGCCTCGACGGCATCGACGGCCAGCGGGTCACCCAGACCTACGTCC
>DASRZB010000377.1:0-2015 GCA_035653855.1 Acidothermaceae bacterium
AGGTACGTTCCTGTTGCCGAATCAGTGACAGGAACGCTTGCTGCTGTGCGGCACTGGCGGGCGTTCCCGGTTCCGTCTTGCCGGCAAAGGCGTACCAGAGGGCAATCACAACGATCGACGCCATGATTGGACCGCCAATGAGCATCGTGCGCTTCCCGGTCATGGCACATCCTTCGCCTGAATCGTGCGACGGCAACTGAATGAACTTCTCTCTCGAGACTTCCATACGAGCGTATGCACGCACGACAGACGCCAAATGTCACAAATGCGGTGAGTTGCGCGCCTTCGAAGTTCTTGTTGAACGTTACTATTCGCTCATCCAACAGTACCTTATCCATCAGGCGGGTGGCCACGAACTGGCGGCCGACCTGGCGCAGGGGCCCTTCCTCGACGTGTTCCGCATGGTGGGACGCTTGCCGGAAGATCGTCCGCCCCGACTCATGCCGCTATTGTTGGGGCGCACTCGCCCATTGCGTTGTGCCGGGAGTGTCGCTGCAACTCGGCCAGAGTACCGAGTTGAGTGCCGACCGTGTTCCAGGCGAAGCGGTCGCCGCGCGGTTCATGTCAATCAGGCCGCGTCGCAGACCGTCATCCCCACCGCAGGCGGTGTCTTTTTGCGGTGCGGCGCTTCCCGAAGTTGCCGTCCACTCGCCCTTGACGTGACGGCAACCACACCCTACGCTACCGGCGAACCTGGATGATCGATCGCGCCGAGTGCGTTGCCCGTGGCACGCGTCACCGCTCTTGCCTCGTCGCGATGAGCGACGCTGCCGCCCGACAGCTCCGACGGAGTTGAATCAATGCCTGTATCCGTGAAACACTCGCAACTGATCTACGATGCGTTGAAAGCGTGCGACGTTCGGCTCGTCTCCGCGCTGCCCGAAACGTGGCTGGTGCATCTGATTCGCATGGCCGAAGACGATCCGGAGATGGTGCTGGTGCGCCTGGCTAAGGAAGAAGAAGGCGTCGGCATCTCGGCGGGTGCACACCTGGCCGGTGTGAAATCGGCGATGTTGATGCAGAATCATGGTTTCCTCGCCAGCATCAATGGCATCGTCTCGCTGGCTCACCTCTATCACATCCCGCTACTCATGCTGATCAGCTACCGGGGCGAGTTCGGCGAGCGCGACCCGTGGCAGACGCAGGGCGGCATGGTGACCGAACCGCTACTGCGCAGCCTCGGCATCCCCTATGACCGACTCGACGACCCGTCGCACGTCGCGGCACGCGTCCAGAAAGCCCAGTCTCTGGCCGAGGCGTCGCTCTCGCCGGTCGCGCTGCTGCTCGGTCGCGATCTGATGTGGGAGGAATAGCGTCATGCTGCGTATCGAAGCCCTGCAAGCGATCTACCCGCAACTTGAAGAGTGCGTCGTCGTGACGATCATGGGCGCGGTTTCAGCCGAACTGCAGTCGCTCGGTCACCGGCCCAACTTCTTCTACCTGCTGCATGCCATGGGGCTCGCCTCATCGATGGGCCTCGGCATCGCCTTGAGCCGTCCCGAGCTGCCGGTGGTGGTGCTCGATGGTGACGGTTCGATCTTGATGAACCTTGGCAGCCTGACGACGATGGCGCGCTATCGTCCAAAGAACTTGCTCCACGTTGTCTTCGACAACGAGAGCCTGCTCTCGGTCGGCGGCTTCCCCACCGCAACGGCGACCGGCAGCGACATCGCGGGCATGGCCGCCGCGGCCGGCATCCCCCACACGGTCACGGTCCGCACGCTGGAGGCGTTCACTGATGCGTTCTCGACCGCCCGCGCGGCCGGCGAACTGACGACGATCGTGGCGAAAGTCGAGGCGAAGGGGCCGCCGCTCTTCCTCACCGACCTGCCGATGCTGGAGAATCGCTTCCAGTTCCAGCGCCACCTGCGCGCCATGCGCGCGAATTGATGATCGATACGACCAAAAGGAGCGATCCGTGTCCACACTGTTGCACGACCTCGTTGAAGCGCTCGCGACGGGACAGTTGCGCGTCGTCGACCTGACCCAGCCGCTGGAGCCAACGACGCCGGTGA
>DASRZB010000378.1:0-7999 GCA_035653855.1 Acidothermaceae bacterium
TCTGTCGACAAAGTGTCAGTTACTCTTCCTCACGAAGAGTCACCAACCGAACGCTCTCGGTACGGCCGCAATAGGCTTGTGTTACGTAGAGTTTTTGCAATGCCAGTGATAAATCTTCGGCTCAGCAGTCACAACAATCACTCGCACGGCCTGTTGTGACATGCCTCACCGCGCTGGGCTTTGCGTACGTGCATTCATTCATGCATGCTGGCAATACACCCCGTGCATTTCGGCCGGTTCTTGCGGTCCGTTGCACGACGTATCGCTCTCCGACGCGCATTAGCGCTGCGGTACATGGTTGACCATCTTCTTGGCTGACCTGGGTCGTTTCGAAGCATTGCTCTTCCGTAGCACTGCATCTTTCAACAGGCATCTTTCAACAGGCACTGCGGCATTGCTCGCATGCTTGCTCCCGAAAGGAACCCCTTCCAATGAGCCGGATACCGGCCCCCGGTGCGATCGTCGGTACGACGACGGTCTCCGCCGTCCTTGCGTTGTGTTTGCTTGGTGGGGTCGGTGCAACAGCACCGGCAGCTGCCGACGAAACAACGACAGTTCCAAGCACGATCGGTGCGAGTTTCATCGCTTCCGAGAACACGGCAAGCGAAGTTGGTCTCACAACGTCGAGTACAGCAAGTGAAGGTTTCACAACTACGGCTTCGGTTCTTTCCGGTGTGATGACGAACGCAGTCATGGCAGCGAACGCTGCAACTGCTACCGGCACTGCAATGAACGAGAGTGCAGGTACTGCGGCATCGATCGAGACGATGCAAACCCTTGGTCTTGCGGGCGGCGTCGCGTCAGAACAAATCCCCGCGGCCGCAATGCTCTCGCGTAACGCAGCGGCGGCTTCCGGAACCGCTCCGGCAGTAGCCGCTTCGGTGGCAAAGAAGGCCGCTGCACCGAAGCCGGCCACAGCGGCAATCACCGGTACGCCACTCCAGATCGCCCACGCCATCGCGACCCAAGCGGGGTTGAATCAGCAGCAGTGGGTCTGCCTCGACTCGCTGTGGTACCAGGAGAGCAAGTTCGAGACGAACGCGCACAACTGGCGCTCGGGTGCCTTCGGGATCCCTCAGGCGCTGCCGGCCTCGCGGATGGCCAGCGCAGGCGCCGACTGGCGGACCAACCCGGCCACCCAGATCAAGTGGGGCCTGAGCTACATCAAGGTTCGGTACGGCACGGCGTGCAACGCCTGGGCCCACTGGAAGCGCGACCGCTGGTACTGAGCCGCTGGTACTGGGCCGCTGGTACTCGGCCGCTGGTACTGGGCCGCTCCGGTGACGTTCGGTTCCGGAACTGAGAGCTGGTTTGGTGCTCAGCAGTCGTTGGTAGGCATTCGTTAGCCGCAGTTCGGCCGAAGCTCGTCGCAGCTGCAACGTGTCGGCGCACGTTGCAGCCTGCGACGCCACACCGGCGGAACCGTGCAGCGCGCTAGCGCATCCTAGAGGCATGAACCGGCAGCAGACCCTTGCGGTGGCCGGACTGTTCATAGCGAGTCTCGCGTTCACCAGTGGATGCGCAAATCCCCGCAGTCACCGCGGCCTCCGAGCGCGAGCTCGCCGCGACCTACGTCGGCAGCGATTCACAGTCCCGGTCACCGACGGTGCACTCCTGGTGCGTCCGTCCTGGCTGCCGGCGCCGTTAGCTGCCGACCGAGTCCGGGCGTCGGTCTCGTTCAGGGTTATGGAATCACTACGGGCGATCCGGCACTTCCGGTAGTCACGCGCGACCAGCAAACAGCCTGCACTAGATGCCGGGTTCGAACCTGAGGGGCGTAGTAGTCGGAGGACGGGTCATGGCCAGCACGTCGAGAGCCTCGTCGAGTTGGTCGCGGGTGAGCTTGCCGCCCTCGATGTAGCCACCATCGATGACGACTTGCCGGATCGTCTTGTTCTCCGCAAGTGACTGCTTCGCCACCTTCGCTGCGGCCTCGTAGCCGATGTATTTGTTGAGCGGCGTGACGATCGACGGCGATGATTCCGCGAAGATGCGGCACCGCTCGACGTCCGCTTCTATGCCGTCAATGCAGCGATCGGCGAGTAGCCGGCTGATGTTGGACAGCAGGCGAATCGACTCGAGCAAGTTGCGCGCCATGATGGGCAGCATCACGTTGAGTTCGAGGTTGCCCGCAGCCCCGCCGAACGCGATGGCCGCGTCGTTGCCGATGACCTGCGCGACGACCTGGCAGACAGCTTCGGGCAGCACCGGATTCACTTTGCCCGGCATGATGGAGGATCCCGGCTGTAGGTCGGGCAGGTGGATCTCGGCGAGGCCGGTGCGCGGGCCCGAGGACATCCAGCGCAGGTCGTTTGCCATCTTGTAGAGGCTGATCGCGACGACGCGCAGCGCACCACTCGCCTCAACCAGCGCGTCGCGCGAACCTTGCGCCTCGAAATGGTCGCGGGCCTCCGACAGTGGCAGCTGCAACGACGCCGCAAGCCGCGCGATCACCCGTTCTGCAAAGCCTGGCGGCGTGTTGATGCCGGTACCCACCGCCGTCCCGCCTAAGGGCAGTTCGCCGATGCGCGGCACCGCGGCAAGCAACCGCTCAACCCCAAGATGAATGGACGCCGCGTAGCCGCCGAACTCCTGGCCTAGCGTCACGGGGGTGGCATCCATCAAATGCGTGCGACCGCTCTTGACGACGGTCTCGAACTCCACTGCCTTGCGCGACAACGACGTCGCGAGGTGGTTCAGCGCGGGGATCAGGTTGACCAGAATCGACCGGGTTGCAGCGATGTGAATCGCCGAGGGAAACGTGTCGTTCGACGACTGTGACGCGTTCACGTGGTCGTTGGGGTGAACGGGCGCGCCGAGCTTTTCGGTCGCCAGGGTGGCGATCACCTCGTTGGCGTTCATGTTGCTGGATGTTCCGGAGCCGGTCTGGAAGACGTCGATGGGGAACTGCGAATCCCACTGGCCGCGGGCGACTTCGTTGGCCGTATCGGTGACCGCCTGAGCAATCGCCGAGTCGAGCACGCCGAGTTCGGCGTTGACTGTTGCGGCCGCGCCCTTGATGGAGGCGAGCGCGGAGATGAGGTCGCGGTCGATCACCAATCCGGAGACCGGAAAGTTCTCGACCGCGCGCTGAGTTTGGGCGCGCCACTTGGCATCGAGCGGGACGCGAACGTCGCCCATGCTGTCGTGCTCGAGGCGGTAACGGGGCTCTGAGGTCATGACTTACTCCAGGCGAGTGCGGTCTGGGGAGGCGAGCGGGTGATCGGTGTGCCGGTGGTCGTAGTCGACGATCGCGTAGCTGCGCAGCTTCGAGAGCTGGTGCTCGCTTTCTATCGTGCGGATCGTGCCACTCTTCGACCGCATGACGAGTGAGCTGGTGACCGCTCCGCCGCCGCGGTACCTGACGCCGCGTACCAACTCGCCGTCGGTGATGCCGGTCGCGACGAAGAACACATTGTCGGAGCGCACCAGGTCGCCCGTGGTGAGCACCGCGTCGAGGTCGTGTCCCGCGTCGAGTGCCTTGACTCGCTCCGCCTCATCGCGCGGCCAGAGCTTGCCTTGGATGACGCCACCAAGACACTTCACCGCGCACGCCGCGATGATGCCCTCTGGGGTGCCGCCGATGCCGAGGAGTAAGTCGATGCCGGTACCTTCGCGAGCGGCCATAATGGCGCCGGCCACATCGCCGTCCAAGATGAACTTGATGCGTGCACCCGCTTCACGGATCTCGTTCACCAAGCCCGCGTGCCGTGGTCGATCGAGGACGACGACGGTGACGTCCTCGTTCGCGGAGCCATTGGCCTTCGCGATCGCGCGGATGTTCGCGGCGACCGGCGCATTGATGTCGACGAACGGCGCGGCAGCTGGGCCGGTCACGAGCTTCTCCATGTAGAAGACTGCCGACGGGTCATACATCGAGCCGCGCTCCGCGACGGCCATGACCGAGATCGCGTTGTTCATGCCCATGGCCGTCAGTCGGGTGCCATCGATCGGGTCGACGGCCACGTCGGCTTCGGCTCCGGTGCCGTCGCCCACGCGCTCACCGTTGAACAGCATCGGGGCGTCGTCCTTCTCGCCCTCGCCGATCACGACCACGCCGCGCATCGCGACGGTTCCGATAAGTCGCCGCATGGCGTCGACGGCGGCCGCGTCGGCGTCGTTCTTCTCTCCGAGTCCGACCCAGCGACCGGCCGCCATCGCCGCCGCCTCGGTGACCCGGACGAGCTCAAGCGCGAGGTTGCGATCGGGGGTTTCGGCGGCGCTCATCACTCCACCCCATCCTCTTCGTCGTCTGTCGTGGCGTCCGGACGCTTGGCCGCCAGCCGTTGCTTCGCGCCGTCCAGCCACGATTGGCACTGCGCGGCGAGCTGCTCGCCGCGTTCCCACAGTGTGAGCGACGTCTCGAGCGGGAGCCCACCGGCCTCGAGTTGCCGCACGACGTCCAGCAGTTCGTCGCGGGCCGCCTCGTAGGAGATGGCCTCGCCGGCCGCGGTCATCGGGATGCTGTGGTCATCGGGGTGCCCTCATGGTGGTCAGCGTAGGCCCGATGACGCCTCAGCCGGGGGGTCGACGAGTGTGACGTTCGCAGCAACACGACCAACAGCAAGGCGGACGCCGATTGCATCGCCCGGTGCGACCTGCACGGCCGATCGCAACACCTGCCCATCGGCGTCCTGCACGATGGCATAGCCACGTTCGAGCGTTGCGGCTGGCGACAGGGTGCGGACCCGGGCCAGCAGGTGCGTGACGTCGTCGGTGGCCCGATCGAGCGTGGCGGTCAAGCTGCGACGGGCACGTGCGCGCGCGTCGGCGAGTTCGAGGGTCCGCCGGTCGATGTCACGCTCCGGCGTTGCGAGGACGGGTCGCATTCGCAGCGCTCGCAATTCGTCTTGTGCGCGCTCGAGTCGAACGGTGATGGTGCGAAGCGCACGGTCGCGCAGCAACGAGACGCGCCGCTGCTCTTCGGCCACGTCGGGCACGACCATCTTGCCGGCGTCGGTCGGCGTCGATGCCCGCGCGTCGGCGACGAGATCGAGCAGTGGCGAGTCGGGTTCGTGGCCGATCGCGCTGACCACGGGTGTGCGGCAGTCCGACACCGCACGCAGCAGGGTCTCGTCGGAGAACGGCAGTAGGTCCTCGACGCTGCCGCCGCCGCGTGCGATGACGATGACGTCGATCAGATTGTCGGCGTCGAGTGTCTGCACGGCGGCCACGACTTCAGCGACCGCGTACGGGCCTTGGACAGCGACCGCCTCGACGCGGAACTGTACCGCCGGCCAGCGCCGCTTTGCGTTCTCGAGCACGTCGCGTTCGGCGGCCGATCCGCGGCCGCACACGAGCCCGATCGTGCGGGGCAGGAAAGGCAGCGCCCGTTTGCGGTCGGCGGCGAAGAGCCCTTCTGCGGCGAGCAGTCGCTTGAGTCGTTCGATGCGCGCGAGCAGCTCGCCGACTCCGACCGGGCGGATCTCGAGCGCGTGCAACTGCAGCGCGCCCCGTTGGAGGTAGAACTCCGGCTTGGCCCAGACGACGACGCGGGTGCCTTCGGTGAGCTGGTCGGCCATGGCATCGACGAGTTGCTTCGCGGCCGTGACGCGCAGCGAGATGTCGGTCGCGGGGTCGCGCAGGACGAAAAAAACGGTGTTCGTGCCCGGACGTCGGGTGATTTCGGTCAGTTGGCCGTCGACCCAGATACGGCCTAGCCGCCCGATCCATTGCCCGATCGCGGCTGCGACCGTGCGCACCGGAAGCGGCGATTCCGCCGAGGACTCGAGAGGCACACCGCTGAGCGTAGGGGCAGCTACCCCGTCCGGACGCGGCCAATCCAGTTGGCACTTACGATAGAGGTATGACGCAGCCTGCCGTGCCTGCTGAGCGGACGTCCGCAGCTTCTGGCAAGCGGGTGCTGCTCGCCCAACCGCGCGGGTACTGCGCCGGCGTCGAGCGAGCGATCGACAGCGTCGAGAAGGCGCTCGCCGTCCACGGTGCCCCGGTCTACGTCCGCAAGCAGATCGTGCACAACAAGCACGTGGTTGCCGATCTCGAGGCGAAAGGCGCGATCTTCGTCGAGGAGACCGCCGAGGTCCCCGAGGGTTCGATCGTGGTGCTGTCCGCGCACGGAGTCGCGCCGACGGTCTATGCCGAGGCGACGCAGCGCAAGTTGCGAACCATCGACGCGACCTGCCCGCTCGTCACCAAGGTGCATCACGAGGCGCGCCGATTCTCCGACGAAGGTCTCGAGATCTTGCTGATCGGTCATGCCGGCCACGAAGAGGTCGTCGGTACCGCTGGCCAGGCACCGGATCGGGTCAAGCTCGTTGACGGGCCAATCGACGCCGCGCGGGTTGAAGTGCGCGACCCGTCGCGTGTTGCCTGGCTGTCGCAGACCACGCTGTCGGTCGACGAGACACTCGAGACGGTGCACGCGCTTCGCGCCCGGTTCCCGCGGCTGATGGATCCGCCGAGCGACGACATCTGTTACGCCACGCAGAACCGGCAAGCCGCGGTGAAGCAGATCGCCCCGGCGTCCGATCTGGTCATTGTCGTGGGGTCGCGCAACTCGTCGAACTCCGTGCGGCTGGTCGAGGTAGCGCTCGAAAGCGGCGCCCGGGCCTCGTACCTGGTCGACGATGCGGGCGAGATCGATGAGGCATGGCTCGACGGTGTGACCACGGTCGGACTCACCAGCGGTGCGTCGGTACCCGACTCGCTCGTGCTCGGCGTGCTGGCGTGGTTGTCCGACCGCGGGTTTGAGGTAGTTGAGGAGATCGAGGCGGTGCGCGAGACATTGACGTTCGCGCTACCACCGGAACTGCGGCGCGACATCAAGGCGCACGCAGAACGCTGACCCGCCTAGCTGCGCGGCTTGCGCTCTGCGCGGTGGCGGTACCAGACGATTGCTGCGGCGATGACCGTGCCGGTCCACAACGTTGGCGCGCCGGTCACGAACGCGTTGCCGATGTAGACCGCTTTGCGCGTGATGAATCCACCGTTCTGGTCATGCGTGTCGACAACGCTCAGTGCCGTGATGAGGACGCAGTACAGCAACGGTGGGGCGAAGATCGAGGTAGGCAGGTCGCGCCGGCGAACAACGAGTGCGCCGACTGCGCTGGTGAAGATGAAGACGAACGCGAAGGCGGCGCCGCGGTGGCCGGCGAACGCGACCTCGAGGAGGCCGACGAGCCCGGTGAGGACGAGGATCAGCACGACCACACCGCGACCCGTGACACCCCTGCCGGAGACGACGAGGCCGCCCTGCGGGCGGGTCTGGGTTGCGGCACTGGTAGGTGCAGCGGGGTGGGCTGCGGCAGGTTCAGCAGGGGGCGGCAGCGACGCCGCGGGGGGCGGGGTGGCTGGCTGCAGTGCGGTCGGCTTAGGGCCCGTCCCTTCGAGCAGCACGGCTCCGGACAGCAGGGCTCCGGACAACGCCGGTCCGGACAGGGCGAGTCCGGGCATCTCGGGGATGCGCCGGACCGGGACGGCGGCTAGGTCTGCCTGCGGAGGCGAAAGCGGCTCGAGCACCGGCTCGACAAAGAGCGGTTCGGCGAACAGGTGCTCTGCAGGTTCGGACACGGACCCACGCTAAACGGCGAAGCCCCGCAGCGCCGCGCGACTCGCTCAGCCGGCCGCGTGTTCGCCTGGTTCGAACAGGGGATCGGGCATCGGCGGGCGCAGCGAAACGAGCGTCTCGTTGGCCGAGGCGACCAGCTCCGACTTCTGCACCTTGCGGGCCACCAGCTCGATCGGCTTGGGCGCTTCGAGCTCTTCGGTGGTCACCTTCAGGTCGACCAGCCGCCTCGCAGTGGTGAACACGCGCGACTCGAGAGAGGCGACGGTGTCGTTGTAGCTCTGCACAGCGGAGTTGAGACGGGTGCCGAGGGTCCCTACGTGGCGGCCCATCGTCGAGAGCCTGGCGTACAGCTCGCGACCCAGGGTGAGGACGTCGTGCGCGTTGGCCGCGAGTGCCTCCTGGCGCCAGGTGTAACCGACCGTGCGCAACAGCGCGATGAGGGTCGCCGGCGTCGCAATGACGACGTTCTTC
>DASRZB010000379.1:0-2309 GCA_035653855.1 Acidothermaceae bacterium
GCCGGGCCACTCCGACGACATGGTCTGTTTCGTGATCGGCGAGACGGTCTTCTCCGGCGACACGCTGTTCAAGGACGCGGTCGGGGGCGGCAACCTCGAGCAAATCCGCGCGTCCGTGATGGACGTCTACATGCCGATGCCGCACGATCGGCGGGTGCTGCCCGGGCACACCGACGAGACCACGATCGGCCGGGAGTGGGAGCAGAACCCGTTCGTGCGCGTGTGGCGCGGGGTCGAGCCCGAGGGAACGGAACAGGTTCGGGTCGCGGGCCGCGACGCGACGCTCGTCGTCTGGTCGCCGGACTACGACGGCAAGGGCAAGGCCTGGGTTCGGTTCGACGACGGCGCGGACGCGATCGTCGGCGGCTCGCGTGTGGAGCGTGGGTGATGGTCGTGATCGACCCGCGCATCGAGGCGTACACGGAGCGCATGTCGTCGCCGCACGAGGCGCTCCTCGCGGAGCTCTCCGAGCAGACCGCGCAGGAGCTCGGGTCGCCGCAGATGCTCACCGGCCCGGTCGCCGGTCGATTTCTGGAGCTGCTCGTCTGGGCGGCGCAGCCGCGGCGCGTGCTGGAGATCGGCACGTTCAGCGGGCACTCGGCACTCGCGATGGCAGCGGCGCTCACGGACGGCGGTCACATCGACGCGTGCGAGATCGACCCCGAGCGCGCCGCGTTTGCCCAGGGGTGGTTCGACCGCTCGCCGCACGGGTCGAAGATCACCCTGCACGTCGGCCCTGCGCTCGACACGGTCAATTCGCTCGTCGGCGAGTTCGACTTCGTCTTCATCGACGCCGACAAGCCGGGGTACGTCGACTACTACGAGGCGGTGCTGCCGCGCCTCGCCAAACGGGGGTTGATCGTCGCGGACAACACACTTGCGGGTGGAGACGTCGTCGACGGCGCCCCACCGATCGCCCGCTTCAACGAGCACGTCGCCGCCGACCCGCGGTCGGTGCAGGCCCTGCTCAGCGTCCGCGACGGCATGACGGTGATCCGCCGCGCCTAGGCGTTTCCGGACGTGTCCTACCTCTGAGGTAGGACACGTCCCAAACCACTTGCTGTGGTTTGTCCGACTAGGACGACGAGTAGGTGAACGGCGCGATTGCCGCGTATTTGCCTGAGTGGTCGTACTCGATGCCGTCGCTGACTTTGAACGTCCGTGATGTACCGAATGACAGCTCGTTGCAAACGAGGCCCTCGGGCAACACCGCGCCCGGGTGAACTTCAGCGCCGGTCACGGGGTTCGTGATCGTCGCGAGTTCGAGTTCCATCGACTCGCCGACTCTGGCGGTCGTCTCGAGGCCGGCGAGATGGAGCTCGAACGGCATCGGGCGGACGTCCTCGAGCTCGTACGTGTTGATGAAGATCCCCCATGGGCCGCCGTTTCCGCCGCGGACAAGCGCTTCGATCGCCTCACGCTGCGCGTCGTTGGCACGTTCGTCGTAGAAGCAGATCGCTCTGCCGCCGCCTTCGTGGATCGCCCCCGGCCAGTCGGCAGCGACGGTCCAACTAATCCCGTCGAGCCGTACTTCGCCGAAGCTTCCTTCCTCGACGTGCCATAGCCACCCCCCCTCACAATCGCCTTGCGTCGGGCGCGCGTTGAAGTTGCACGGGCACCCGAAGTCACAGTTGCAGGCGACGAGGAGTGTGCCGTGGACATGCCAGCTTGTTGCGATTTGGGTTGCCATTCGAACTCCTTTTAGATGAGGACGACGATTGCCGCCCCGAGCAGCACACAGCCTGCGGCGCGCGCGGTACGTTCGCCTGCGAGAAGCACTTTCTCGGCAGAGACGACCACGGCGATGACGGCAGCCACGGTGATGTCCATCGCGGCGCTTGACCGGCATCGACTGACGCGCAGCGACCGTCATCGGTCCACCTTATGAAGGTTTCGCGAATCGGTCTATGGGCGCCTCCCAATTCCGGCGGTGGGCCCCCCGGCAGACCTCAGCGTGCCGGAGGCTGCGCCAGGCCGAGCTGGAAGAGGACGCTTAGTCGGTCTGGAACTCCCCAGTGTTCGACAATCCTTCCGTCTGCGACGCGGCAGACGTCGAAGACGTCCGTCTGCATGCGGCGCCCGGTGGGAGGGTTACCCATGAACGAGCCGTCGTTCGTGCCGGAGCCGACCATCCGGAGCCACACCTTGTCGTCGTCGACGGTCAGGTCCTCGATCTCAAGGTGAAAATCGGAGAATGCGTTGCGTAGCGACGTGATCACCGTCTTGACCCCCTCGGCACCAGAGGGATGGTTCGGGCCGAAGCCCTGATGCTCCACAAGCTCTGCCGAGTTCAACACCTCGGCGACATC
>DASRZB010000380.1:0-11012 GCA_035653855.1 Acidothermaceae bacterium
CAATTCAGGGGCATCCCCCGAAGTAGCCACTGGTGAAACCGGCGCCCGGGAGTGACCAGGCGTGAGCTTGGTCCGGCTCGTCGAACTTGTTCACCGTGTGAACGACCCACCCGATCGCGCTACCGATGAGGTCACCGTGAACGACTATGCGAAGGCGCTCGGCGCCCGACTGCGCGCCATCCGCACCCAGCAGGGGTTGTCCTTGCACGGCGTTGAGGAGAAGTCGCGGGGCCGCTGGAAGGCGGTCGTCGTGGGCTCCTACGAGCGTGGCGATCGCGCCGTGACCGTTCAGCGCCTGGCCGAGCTCGCCGAGTTCTACGGCGTCCCGGTCGGGGAGTTGCTGCCCGACGCCGCGCCGAGCGGCGCGAGTGAGCCGCCGCCGCGCCTGGTGATCGACCTCGAGCAGCTGGCCGACGTCCCGCCTGAGAAGGCCCGACCGCTGGCTCGCTACGCAGCGACGATCCAGAGCCAGCGCGGCGACTACAACGGGCGGGTGCTCTCGATCCGCCAGGACGACCTGCGCTCGCTGGCGGTCATCTACGACGAGTCGCCGAGCCTGCTGACCGAAGAACTGATCTCGTGGGGCGTGCTGAACGCCGAGGCGCGCCGGGCGATCGACACGCTGTAGTTCTAGATCGCCTTGCCGCGGTTGAGAATGCCGAGTGGATCGAAGGTTTTCTTGACGGCACGCTGCACATCCATGCCGACCTCACCGATCTCGGCCGGCAGCCAGTCGCGCTTCAAGACACCGATGCCGTGCTCTCCGGTGATGGTGCCGCCGAGCTCAAGCGCGGCTGTGTAGATCGCCTCGGCCGCCGGCATGGCGCGATCGGAATCGACCACGAGACTCGGATGCAGGTTCCCGTCACCGGCGTGCCCGACGGTGGCGATGACCACGTCGAACTGCGCCCCGATCTCTTCGATGCGAGCGAGCATCTGCGCCAGCTTCGACCGGGGCACGCCCACATCCTCGGTGAGAATCATGCCGAGCCGTTCAATCGCCCAATGCGTCATTCGCCGGACGCCGAGCAGCTCAGCCGCCTCGGTCGCGTCGGTCGATACGGCGGTGTAAGTAGCGCCAGCCGCCGCGAACGCCTTCTCGATCGCATCCGCCGGCTCGCGCGGGTGTTCGACGTCGACCTGCGCAATCAGCATTGCGGCCGCCGTCCGGTCGAGACCGACGTGCTTCCAGTCGTCGACCGCTCGGATCGTCGCGTTGTCCATCAGTTCGAGAAGGCTCGGCTGCAGTCCGGCGGCCATGACGTCATCGACCGCTTCGCCTGCTGAGGCGAGGGTCGCGAACACGCCGACGACCGTCACCGGGTCGCTGATTGGGCGAGGTCGCAGCTTCACGGTGGCCTGGGTCACGATGCCCAGCGTGCCCTCGGACCCCACGAATAACGCGGTGAGGTCATAGCCCGCAACGCCCTTGACCGTGCGCCGACCGGTCTTCATGACCCGGCCGTCGGCGAGCACTACCTCCAGGCCGAGCACGGAGTCGCGCGTGACGCCGTACTTGACGCAGCGCAGTCCGCCGGCGTTCGTCGCAATGTTGCCGCCGATGGTCGAGATCTCGAAGCTGGCCGGGTCGGGAGCGAACATCAAGCCGTGCTCGGCTGCAGCAGTTTGCAGATCGGCGTTGATGACGCCCGGCTCGACGACCGCGAGTTGGTCGCCGGCATTGACCTCGACGATCGCGTTCATCTTGGCCAGGGAGAGCACGACGCAACCGTCGATCGCGGTCGCGCCGCCCGACAGCCCAGTGCCCGCTCCCCTCGCCACGACCGGGACGACGTGCCTGGTCGCCCAGCGCATCGTCGCCTGCACATCGGCTACATCGCGGGCAAGGACCACGCCCACCGGGCGGCCTGGTTCGACCAGCCGTGCCTCGTCACGACGGTAAGCCTCGACGGCGTCGCTGTCAGTGATGAGTTGCGCGTGCGAGAGTTCCGCACGCAACTCGTCTATGGGATCCACAACGTTCAGACTAGCTTCCGATCCGGAGTGGTTTGCCATCGCCTGACCGGTAGAAATCAGATAATCTGAGGACATGAGAGAGGTCACCGCCACTGACGCTGCGCGCGGGTTCTCCGCCCTGCTCACGGCGGTCGAGCGGGACGGCGAGACGTTCCTGGTCACCCGCGGCGGCCGGACAATCGCTCGCATCGAGCCTGCACGCGGAACGTCAGGCGCGGCGGTGAAGGCGCTCCTTCGCCACTACCCCGCCGATCCGCAATGGCAAAGCGAGCTGGCGGCAATCAAGGCGTCGCTGAACACGCAGGAGCGCTCGTGGCAAGACTGATCCTCGACAGCGAAGTCTTGATCGCCACCGAGCGCGCTGGCAAGCACCTGAATGGGGTCATCGATGATGACGACGACGTGGCCATCGCGGCGATCAGTGCGGCGGAGCTCCTTACGGGGGTCAACCTCGCCGACGCTGCTCACCGCGACAAACGGACCGCGTTTGTCCGCAGTGTCCTCGACACCATCCCCATCGAGGTCTACGACTTGTCCGTCGCTCGCGCGCATGCCGACTTGCTGGCACATGTTCGGCGCGCCGGTCGCCCGCGTGGCGCACATGATCTGATCATCGCCGCAACGGCCATCGCCACCGATCGGATCGTCGTTTCGGCCGACAGCTTGGCATACGCCGGCCTACCGGGCGTGAGCGTTCGCAACTGAAGCGACGAGTAAGACCGCTCAGACCGTTAGCGCGGGCTTCTCGTCGAGCAGCTTCGCGAGCACGCCGTTCACGAACGTCGGCGAGTCGTCCGTCGACAGATCGCGGGCCAAGTTGACAGCCTCGCTCAGCACGACACCGTCAGGAACCTCTTCGGCCCAGAGCAATTCGAACGCGCCGATCCGCAACAGATTGCGGTCGACAACCGGCATGCGGTCAAGCGTCCAGCCGACGGCGTAGGTCTCGATCAGCTCATCGATGCGAGGGCGGTGGGCGACCACGCCTTCGACCAACGTGACCGTGTACGCCGGCACCGGTGGAGTGGCGGTCGAGATGTGCCGGGCCAGGGTTTCGAGCGCATCGGAGCTACGCAGATCGCATTCGAACAGCACGTCGAGCGCGCGTTTGCGTGCCTTCGTACGCGCGCTCATCGGCGTCCGGCTTGATTGTTTTGTGACATGAACAGCTTCGTCAAAACGCTCGTCAGCTGTTGATCCGGCCGAGGTAGTCGCCCGTGCGGGTGTCGACCTTGACCTTCTCACCGGTGGTGATGAACAGCGGCACCTGGATCTGGGCGCCGGTCTCGAGGGTCGCAGGCTTCGTGCCGCCGGTCGATCGATCTCCCTGCATGCCCGGCTCGGTGTAGGAGATCAACAGTTCGGCCGACGCGGGCAACTCGACGTACAAGGCAATGCCGTCGTGCAACGCGATGGTGGCTTCGGTGTTTTCGAGCATGAAGTTTGCCGCGTCGCCGACGGTCTCGGCAGGGACGTGATGCTGGTCGTACGTGTCGTTGTCCATGAAGATGAAGTCAGTGCCCTCTTTGTAGAGGTATTGCATCGTTCGCTTGTCGACCGTGGCCACGTCGATCTTCAGCCCTGCATTGAAGGTCTTGTCGACGACCTTGCCGGTCAAGACGTGCTTCAGTTTGGTGCGGACGAAGGCTGGGCCCTTGCCGGGCTTGACATGCTGGAACTCGACGACATTCCACAGCTGGTTGTCGAGCGAGAGCGTCATGCCGTTCTTGAGGTCGTTCGTGGTGGCCACGGACGTGGACTCCTTGTTGATCGTGATCGTCTGAGGGTGCAGCCCGTCGTGATCTACCCAACGGGCGCCGCAGAAGCCGACCAGCGCGGATCAGCCTGCACCCAGTCTACTAGGGCCCAGGGTGACGCGGCCAAAATGTCCGGCTAAGCGGGCTGCTGCTGCATCACACGAAGGTCCCGATGGCGCCGAATCCCCACGCCGAGTAATGCGAGCGGCAACAGGACCCATCGCGGGGTGTACTGCACCCTCAGCTTCCGAGTCGTCACTGCTGGTCGACCGGTCTTGACGCTCATGCGTCGGCGGGGCAGGGGCGGGACCTGAGAACTACCCGAGCTCGAGCAGGGCCTGTAAAGCCAGCCGATAGGAGCCCAGCCCGAAACCGGCGATCGTGCCGGTCGCCACGGCCGCGACCACCGAGGTGTGCCGGAACTCCTCGCGACCAGCCGGATTGGTGATGTGCACCTCGATCAGCGGCGCTGTGCGCATCGCGATCGCATCACGCAGGGCATAGGAGTAGTGGGTGAATGCGGCCGGGTTCAAAACCACCGCGACCTTGGCGTCGGCCGCCTCGTGCAACCAGCTGATCAGCGTCGCCTCGTCGTCGGTCTGGCGTACCTCGACATCGAGGCCGAGATCCTGACCGGCCTGCGAGCATGTTGAAACCAGGTCGTCGTAGGTGTAGGAGCCGTAGATTTCCGGCTCGCGAGTGCCAAGGCGCGACAGGTTAGGCCCGTTCAGGACAAGAACCCTTCGACTCACTGCAGTTCCTGGGTCACTGCGCTACCTCCAGGTAGGCGGCCTCAAGCAGGTGCGGATCAGGATCGGAAAGGATTCTCGCGCGGCCCAGCCCCTCGAGCACGACGAAACGCAACATGCCGCCTCGCGTCTTTTTGTCGATGCTCATCGCCGCCCGCAACTGCGGCCACGCATCTGCGGCGTACGACGTCGGCAGCCCGAGCGATTCGAGCAGCGTCCGATGCCGCGTCGCGCAGGCCGTGTCGAGAATCCCAGCACGCCTGCTTAACGTTGCGGCATAGACGAGGCCCACAGAGACCGCGTCGCCGTGTCGCCACCCGAAGTTCTCACGCTTCTCGATCGCGTGCGCGAGAGTATGGCCGTAGTTGAGAATCTCCCGCCCAAGACCACCAGGACCGACGGCAGCCGTCTCGTGCAAGTCGGCACCGACGACCGCGGCCTTCACTGCAATGGCCCGGACGACGAGGGCAGCCGTGTGTGGTCCGGCTGGCGACATCGCCCCAACTGGATCCGACTCGATCAGATCAAGGATCCCCGGGTCGGCGATGAAGCCGACTTTGACCACCTCGGCAAGTCCCGCAACGTAGTCGGGTCGAGGCAGCGACTCGAGCAGCGACAGGTCGCAGACAACGGCGGCCGGCGGATGGAAAGAGCCGACCAGATTCTTGCCGGCGGAAACGTTGATACCCGTCTTGCCGCCGACCGCCGCATCGACCATTGCGAGCAACGTGGTCGGCACCTGGACCACGCGCACACCACGAAGCCATGTCGCCGCAATGAATCCGGCGACGTCGGTTACCGCTCCCCCGCCCACGCCGACGACTAGATCAGTTCGGGTGAATCCTTGTGCGGCAAGGGAGTCCCATGCGGCAACGACGACAGCTGCCGACTTCGCACTTTCTCCGTCGGGGACTTCGATACGCAGCACGTCGACACGTCCCGACACTGCCGTCTCGACGTCGTCGACCACGTGTGCGACGGCCGCTTGATAGACCACGGCGACGCGCCGCACGTCCGGTGACATCAAGGCCGCTAACTCCGAAAGCGCGCCAGCACCGACGACAACCTCGTACGGGTCAACGCCGGCAACGATGAGGCGATCGGTCATCGGATGACCTGCGCGATCTCGGCAGTGACCGCGGTGGCGGCCTTGCCGGTGCTGACAACAGTCGCGGTCGCGACCTCCTCGTACAGCGGACGCCTAGCTTCCATCAGTGCGTGGAGTTGCGCGCGCGGATTGCTGAGCAGCAACGGCCGATCACGGTTGAATCCCACCCGCTTCGCCGCGTCGGCGAGGTCGACATCGATGTAAACAACCCGGTGCTCGTGAAGGAGCTCGCGAGTGTGCGGGTCGAGGATCGCGCCCCCACCGAGCACGAGCACGCCTTCGTGCTCCGCCAACGCGTGTTCGACAGCGACGCTTTCGAGCTTCCGGAAATGCTCTTCGCCGTGTTCGAAGAAGATGTCCGCAACCTTAAGACCTGCGACCTTCTCGACATCGAGATCGGTGTCGCGAAAGGTGGTACCGAACCGGCTGGCGAGCAGTCGACCAACCGTGCTCTTGCCTGCTCCGGGCGGACCCACGAGGACCACGAGAGGCGCCATCAGTCAGTGCACGACCAGGGTGTCAAGGTAACCGCGCACATTGCGGCGCACCTCACTCAGTGAGTCACCACCGAATTTCTCGAGCACGCAATCGGCGAGTACGAGTGCCACCATCGCCTCGGCGACGACACCAGCGGCCGGCACGGCACACACGTCGCTGCGCTGATTGATCGCCTTCGCCGCTTCACCTGTCGCGACGTCGATCGTGTCGAGGGCTCGAGGAACGGTCGAGATGGGCTTCATCGCCGCACGCACCCGCAAGACCTCGCCGGTCGACATCCCGCCTTCGGTGCCGCCCGCGCGATTGGTCCTCCGGCGCACGCCGTCAGGACCGTTCTCGATTTCATCGTGTGCGAATGATCCGCGCCGGCGCGCCGACTCGAATCCGTCGCCAACCTCGACGCCCTTGATGGCTTGGATGCCCATCAAGGCGCCGGCCAGCCGCGAATCGAGCCGACGGTCCCAATGAACGTGGCTGCCTAGGCCTGGCGGCAGCCCGTAAGCAACAACCTCGACAACACCACCGAGGGTGTCGCCGTCACTGCGAGCGCTGTCGATCTCGGCGACCATCGCCGCGCTGGTCGCCGGATCAAAACAGCGCACCGGGTCTTCGTCGATGCGGTCGCGATCGCTGGCGGCCGGCACGAGACCTGCCGGAGCGTTGACCTGCCCGATGGAGACAACGTGGCTTAGCACCTCGACGTCCAACGCCTGCCGCAAGAAGCTGGTGGCGATCTCGCCGAGCGCCACCCGGGCCGCGGTTTCGCGGGCACTCGCCCTTTCCAGAATCGGCCGAACGTCATCGAGCGCGTATTTCTGCATCCCGACCAAATCAGCGTGGCCGGGCCGGGGACGCGTCAGCGGCGCGTTGCGCGCGAGGTCAGCCAGCTCGTCCTCCTCGACGGGATCGGGGCTCATGACCTTCTCCCACTTCGGCCATTCGCTGTTGCCGACCCGGATTGCGATCGGGCCGCCCATCGAAACGCCGTGCCTGATGCCGCCGAGGAAGTCGATCTCGTCGCGCTCAAAGGACATTCGAGCGCCTCGCCCATATCCGGCACGTCGGCGGCCGAGTGCGTCGGCGACCTCGTGCGTGGACGTGTGAACGCCAGCGGGCAGCCCCTCGAGAATCGCGACGAGTGCGGGACCATGCGACTCGCCGGCGGTCAGCCACCGCAGCATGGGAGTGAGTCTCCCATGAACGCGCCGGGCTTGACGGGTGCTCGAATTGCATCGGCCCCGTCCGGTCGATCCGGACGGGGCCGATGTGGCGTGATGTGCGGGCTACCCGAGCTGTGCTGACTGGCCCTTCGCGAGCTGGAGGAACTGGTCGCCGTACTCGAAGTCCGCGCCGTAGACCGGCGTAGCGCCCGAGGTGTCGGCCAGGATCGAGACCAGCTTGAAGTACGTCCCGAAGACCTGACCCGGCGTGATGCCGTTGTACGGAGTCGTCGTCGCGCCGTTCGTCACGGTGACGTCGATCGTGTTCGTCGCATCCGCCCTGACGAGCGTGAGCGTGATTGCGTTACCCGCGGTCGGCAGTGATGTCGGCGTGGGCGTTGCAGTAACAGTCACCGTCGGCGACGGGTTGGCCGTGACGGTCACGGTCGGCGTCGGTGCGAGTGTCAGCGTCGGAATAACGATCAGCGGGGACGGCGTCGGTGTCGGAGTCGCTGCGACGCTCGCCTTGGTGGATGCCTTGGCAGTGGCGCTCGCGGGCGGAGTCGGAGGGATCAGAGCGGGCTGGAACGGGTTGCGTCCCACCGCTGCGGTGTAGGCAGCCGGCACCGCCTGAACAGCGGTCGGGCTGGCTGACGCAACGGCGGCTGTAGGGGTGTGCCGTGGCGTCGCGCCTGTGTTGGACGACTTGGAGCCGCCCGAGAACAGCAGCAGGTAGGCGATCACGCCGAGGACAGCCACGCCGACCACCGCGACCAGCGCGAGGCGCTGGTTGCGCTGTGCCGACCCGGCCAGCGCGGGTGAGGACTCGCTCATATCCGGATCTCCTAGTTACTCGGGCTAGCGGACGGCGTCGCAGGTGCTGCGGCTGCGGAAGCAACCGCTGCACCCGGGACGGTCGCACCCGATGCTTGTGCGGGTGCAGCAGGGACTGCGAATGCCGTACTGGAGTTCATGAAGACAGACACGGTGATCTGTGCCTGGAGGGTCTTATACGCGTCACTGGCCGGCGGGGGCGTTTTCGGCGCCTTCATCGGCGACCCAGGCGCGAGCGACAACGTCGAAACAACGGTTGTCCGGGCCATCCTTTGAAGCGCCGCCGTGAATTGCTGGATCTGAAAATATCCGCCTTGCACGGCCAGCGACACGGAGATCGCCTGCAGACTGACGGCAGGAGCGGCAGGAGCCGCGGGAGCGGCAGCATTGGTTGACGGGCTCGGTGTGGCCGCGGTAGCCGCAGGAACGGTGGCTGCTGCGAGCGTCACTGCCGTAGGCACCGACGGCGCGATCGAGACCAATTCGACTCCTGTTTGCCCAGCGATGGTGGTCAGTGCACGCACGTACGCGGGCATCTCGGGATCACTCGGAATCTTCTGGGTGATCGCCGCGACGGCGGCCTCCTCGCTCGGCACCGCCGACATCTGCGCGGTAAGTTCCGCCAGCTTTGTGCGCAAGCCGCTATTGGCCTGCTCCTGACTGGCGGACTGCGCACCGAGGTTCGAGACCTTGTGCTTTTGAGGTGAGATCGCGAGGAACCAACCCGCGGCCACGATGAGCAGCAGCGCAACTACGGTGCCGGCCACCCACTGTTGGATTCGAGACATGTCAGCACTTTCCCGGCTGGGCGCTGCAGAGCGCCGCGGATGTGAGGTTGACCGACGAGCTGAAAGTGACCCACGTCTTTGGCGCGGTTGCCGTAGCAGCCCCTGTTCCAGGAACGAGAGACTCCGTCGACGACGTGAAGTACGGGTCGGCGAAGCCGCCCTCCTTCGCCGCGTTGTCGAGCCATGTCGCGACATCGTTGTGTGCGAGTCCCTGACCAGCGAACGTAACGGTGCCAACCGTCGCCGGCGCAGGCGCGCCTGCTGCGAGGCTTCCCGGTGCAACCGAGCTCGTCAGTGTGACCGACGTGAACCACACGTTCTTCGGTGTGAGCAGACTGAGATCGGCCAGGTAGGTGGAGAATGGTATTGCCGACCCAGTCGCCTGGGTCAGCATGCCTTGCGCTGCTTGCGCCTGGGCCGCCTCGGCTGTCACGTAGTTGAGCTGGTTGACCTTGCCCTGCAACTGACCCTGTGTCGTCTGAGCGGCCTGCAGCCTTGACTTCGCGTCGGTCACGGCTGAGCCACCGTTGACGTAGACAAGGCCGATGCCGACGACCGCAGCGAGAACGACCAAGCCCAGCCCAGCCTGGGCGCGTTGCAGCTGGCGCTTCTCGTAAATCTCCGGTGGAAGCAGGTTCACCCGGGGCAGGTCGAAGACTCTGGTGGACGTCGTGCTGGTGGTGCTCACGAGGCGACTCCCATTGCCAGCCCGACGGGCACCGCCGCAAGGCGCTCGATGTGACCGAGCTGTTCGGTCGACAACTTGGTGTTACCGATGTGGACGGAGGCCAACGGATTGGCAACTTCGACCGGCAACCGAGTGACAGTCGCCAGCCGGGAGATGAGATTGCCAAGGCGTGATCCGCCACCCGACACGACGATGCGGCGGATCGGCACAGCCGACGGCGACGCGAGGTAGTAGTCGAGCGACCCACGGATCTCCTCGACGAACGAGGCGGCCGTGGCGTCGATCACCCGGCCAGCTGGGTTCTCGTCGCGCTCCGCAGCCGTAGCCGGAATACCGAGTTGCTGCTTGAGCGCCTCGGCCTGCTCGAGGGGCACGCCCATACGCTCGGCGACCGCCTCAGTGATGTCGGCTCCGCCCATCAGCAGCACTCGGACGAACTTCGGCTGGCCACCTTGGTGTACTGCAATGTTGGTGACGCGGGCACCGATGTCGATGAGAGCCTCGGCGTGCGTGTCAATCCCCAGCGCATCAGCATGAGTCGATGAGCGGATCAGCGCGAACGACGTGAGGTCGACCATGACCGGAGTCAGCCCTGCGTGCTGCACCGCGTCGAGGCAGGAGCCGACCATCTCGCGGCCAGCTGCCACCAACAGAACGCGCAGCATGCGGTTGCCCGCGTCATTGGTGAACTCTTCGAGCGGGTGAAAGTCCATGATGGCCTGGTCGACCGGGATCGGGATGAAGTCCTGGACCTGGAACGCGAGCGCGTTGCGCAGTTCCTTCGCTTCCATCCACGGCAGGTCAACCTGTCGCACAACGACCTTCTGGTTCGCGACGCCGAGCACGACGCGCTTCGTCGAGAACTTGGTCTGCGACCAGAGGACCTTAAGTGCCGCGGTCACTGCCTCGCGGTCGAGTACCTCGCCGTCGATGACCGCACCGACTGGCAGCGCTACTTGTCCGAAGCGCTCGAGGGTATACCCACCGCGACCTGCCGAAAGCTCGGCGGCGCGTACCGCAGACGTCCCGATATCGAGACCCACGGCCCTTCTTCCAGCCACGATGCCTTCCCCTCAAAACGGCGGTCGTCGACCGCAGTTGGACCCGGTATCTTCGGTCCCTTGTCAGAAGACGGCATCGGAACGATCACGGCTTGCCTTGAGGAAATAGACACCCGTATTGCGCTGGGTTTGGCCTCGGGGCGTCCCATGGGGGCTGGTTTGCGGGCTCAGCCTCGCGAGAAGGAAACGTAGGCGTGCGCGAGCGAACTGCCGAAGAACACCGCAGCCAAAGCCCCAGCAAGCATGAAGGGCCCGAACGGAATCTTGCTCTTGCGGGTGGCGCGGCCCATCGCCATCAACGTGACGCCAAGGACGCCACCGAGCGCGAATCCGAAGAACGCGCCGACAGCAAGCGTGCCCCAGCCCAGGTAGCCCAGATACATGCCGAGAAT
>DASRZB010000381.1:0-2662 GCA_035653855.1 Acidothermaceae bacterium
ATATGCGGGACGACGGTGTGCAGCCCGACTTGGCTCCAGTTGACACGAATCGAGAACAGGACGACGAACTAGCTCAGCAGCGCCAAGCAGATGATCTTGAATACGCGGGCGATCTCCGTGAACGAGCCCATGATCACCAGCGCGGTGATCACGACGCCCGCGATCAGCGCCCACACCCATGTCGGGCCGGCGTGCAGCCAAGCCGAGGCCGAACCGGGCACCGCTTGGGAGTAGGTGGCGACGCCAGACGGGTCATCGTCGGAGGCGCCGGTTATCAAGCCGGGGCCCATGGCCGTCAGGTAGCCCCGCCAACCCGAAGAGGCTCCTGCTGCCGTCACGTCGACGTCGGATGGGCGCCGCGCACTGTTGGCACCCGTCGCGCGGGGCGGCGGGGTGCGAGCCACGTCGAAAATCTGCCCATCGCGAATGACCGCAAACGTCGTAACCGGGTGTGGATAGTCACAGCTTTTGTGATGGTTTCGAGCCGCACGTGTTGGGCACAAGTAGCACCGATCGCTCGCGGATCCCCGCAGGCGAGCAATCCTCAAGGAGGCACTCCGATGGTTGTTCTTGGCATCGTGTTGCTCATCGTCGGCATTGTCTTCGGCGTGGGCATCCTCTACACGTTGGGCATCGTGCTGGTCGTTGTTGGCGCTGTGCTGTACCTGCTCGGCTCTACGGGCCACGCCGTTGGTGGACGCAATCACTACTGGTAGCAATCGCCTAGCCAGTAAAGGAATCTAACCTGCCGTGACCACCATGAACTGTAAGGAGTCGACATGCGTCTCGCAGCCGTAATCGTCGTCGCCTGGCTAATCATCGGGATCGCCGCCACCGTGCAGCGCGGGTATCTGAAGAGCAACAATGCGACCTGTGCTCGCACGAGTACAGTCGCCGGCACCATCGTCGTCGGCCCGCTGAACTACGTCGGCGTCAATCCGAAAATTACCTGCCGCGTTCCCAAGCCGTCGACCTGATTCGCACCACCGATTGGTGTTTACACGTCGATACGGCGGGAACGTATCGCTCGAAGGTTTCTCCAACAATCTTCAACTCAGATCAGGAGAATTTCATCATGTTGCTCGTCATCGCCATTATTTTGTTGCTTCTCTTCGGCGGCCTTGGCTTCGTGGCGCACGTCTTGTGGTTCGGCTTGATCTTGGCGGTCATCATTCTCGTGGCTCACATGCTGACCGGCAGTCGCGCATAGGTTTCAGGGGACCGCGGGGGAGCCTCCTGAGTACCGGAGAACTCCACCCCATCATCAGGCCGACGCTTCTCGGAGCGCCGGCCTGATTGGTTGTTCGGCCGAGGGCTGTTCAAGTCGCCAGCGGGCGGCTACCTTCTGCTCATGGAGCAGGCCGAGGTGGTCGCTTTCCCCGCTCGTGGCGAGGTTTTCCTCGACCACCGCGGTGAGGCCCGCGCCTTGCGGCTGGCCTGGCACACCGAGGCGGACGTCGTGGTGTTGAGTCTCTGGCAAGCCGACCGCTGCTCGGGAACCTTCCGTCTGGCGCTCGAGGACGTGCCCAGGTTCGTGGCAGCTCTGGTCGAGGGCCTCGGAGCGGCCGCGAACTTGCCAGCCGCTCAAGCCGCCCGTCTTCGAATGAACCGAGCTGCAGAATCCGCGAGCGCTACCGCGAGTTGACGACCCGGCTTCATCCGACCCCGCCGGATCTAGATCGCGCAGGCGTCGCCTTCGCACGTGGCGTTGACGCTCGTGGCGACCATCGTCAACGGATTCGCTTCGGCATATGCCGTGCGCAACGTCTGAAGCAGGACGTCGGGTGATTGAGCTCCGGATACTCCGTAGCGACCGTCGACGACGAAGAATGGAACGCCGGAAATCCCATACGCAGCAGCCTGTTGTTCATCGGCGATCACGTTGGTTGCGTATTGGCCGGAGGTCAGTACGGTCTTGACGTCGGTTTCGTCCAAGCCGGCTTCGACTGCCAGGCGCGTCAACGTTTCGGCGTCGCCGACCGGCTCGTTCTCGGTGAAGTAGCCGCGCATGAAGCGCTCCTTCACGGCGTCCTGAATTCCCTTCTCGCCGGCGAGATGAATGAGACGATGAGCGTCGAAGGTGTTCCCCCCGCGCGCGGTGTCGAGGTAGAAGTCCAGGCCTTCGGCCGAGGCCATGTCGGTCAACCTCGCGTTGGCGGCTAGGGCCTGAGCGCGGGACATGCCGTACTTGTCAGCGAGGCCCTGCACGGGGTCGCCCTCGCGAACCGCCGGTGCGTCGGGGTCGAGCTCAAAGCTGCGCCAGTGCACTTCGACGTCCGCCCGATGTTCGAACGCAGCCAGTGCTGTCTCGAAGCGCCGCTTCCCGACGTAGCACCAAGGGCACACGACGTCCGACCAGATCTCGACTTTCATGGCACTCCCTCGTAGCGACCTGCCTCAGCGGCAACAGGATGTGGCGTCGACTTGTTCCGCCGTCGTCGGCCGGTGGGCAGATTGGTGTCACACCATTTCGGCCCATGCCATCGGCCAACCGGGTCGGATCGGCCCGAACTGGTGGACGCGCCCGACACCGGTGGTTACATTGCGACGTGATCACCGGGGGAAGCATGAAGTCTGCTCTGCGCGTGCTGGCTGGCGCCGCGGCGTGCCTGACGCTGGTGGCCGCAGTAGAGCTCGTTCGGACGTCGTGTTGTTTCGGTCT
>DASRZB010000382.1:0-3068 GCA_035653855.1 Acidothermaceae bacterium
CGGACGGCGAGAGGGTCGCGCCCTTCGACCGCGCTGCCGGCTTGGGACTCGGAGACGGTTTGGCCGGCGTCGACGCTGACGTGACGGGCTGCGCCGAGCTGGCCGCGGTCGCGGACGTGCCGGGCGCGGAGGTTGGCACCGGCCCGGCACCTGCCGTCGACGCTGCTGCCGGTGACAGCGCGGCCAACGAGCCCGGAGCCGATGCCGGAGCCGATGCTGAAGGCCCGGCCGCCTTGTTCGACGCCATGCACCCGGCCGTCACCAGGGCAGGCACGAGCACCAGCGCAGCCGCCATCCGTCGCATCCCGCCATCTTCGCCGACTCCGGGCCAATTCCTCGCCAATGGGGCCCGGTTTGACCCCCCGGCGCGCTGGTCCGTACTCTTGGGGGTCGGCGCGCTTCAAACGCGCCTATCGCCGCGCGTCCGTTGTCGGTGTCGCGCGTCCGCGGTGAGTCCGAGTTGTAGGTTCGAGCAGGCAGGAGTTTCGCGGTGTACGCGATCGTTCGCAGCGGCGGCAGGCAGCACAAGGTGGCCGTCGGCGACGTCGTCGAGGTCGACCGAGTCGTCGGCGAGCCTGGCACGTCGGTCACACTCACCGCACTTCTGCTCGTCGACGGCGACGCCGTAACCAGCGACGCGAAGGCGCTGGGCAACGTGACGGTGACGGCCGAGGTCGTCGACCACACCAAGGGCCCCAAGATCCACATCCTCAAGTACAAGAACAAGACCGGGTACCGCAAGCGGCAGGGCCACCGTCAGCGCCACAGCCAGTTGAAGGTCACCGGCATCGAGACCGGAAAGTAGGCTGCTGACATGGCTCACAAGAAGGGCGCATCGTCTAGCCGCAACGGCCGCGACTCCAATGCCCAGTTCCTCGGCGTGAAGCGCTACGGCGGCCAACTCGTCAACGCCGGCGAGATCCTTATTCGCCAGCGCGGCACCCACCACCACCCCGGCCTCAATGTCGGACGCGGCAAGGACGACACGCTGTTCGCCCTGGCGGCGGGTCGGGTCGAGTTCGGCACCGCGCGCGGCCGGCGTGTGGTCAACATCGTCCCGGGGACCTAAGCCCGGTCATTGCACCGCAGCAGTACACGAGGGCGAACCGGTTTCGGTCCGCCCTCGTCTTGTTTCTCGCAGTGTTGCTTAGCAGACAGGAGGACACTGATGCCGACGTTCGTCGACCGTGTCATCCTGCACGCCAGCGCCGGTAACGGTGGCCACGGCTGCGCGTCGATCCACCGCGAGAAGTACAAGCCCCTTGGCGGGCCGGACGGTGGCGATGGAGGTCGCGGCGGCAATGTCGCTTTGATCGTCGACCCTGATACGACCACGCTGCTGGCGTTCCACCACGCCCCGCACCGCCGTGCAACGTCGGGCAAGCCGGGCCAGGGCAGCAATCGCGACGGCGCCAACGGCGAGGACATGATCCTGCCCGTCCCAGACGGCACGGTCGTGAAGACCGAAGACGGCGTCGTGCTGGCCGACCTCGTCGGTGCCGGTTCGACTTACATCGTGGCGCAGGGCGGCCGCGGCGGGCTCGGCAACGCCGCACTGGCGTCGCCGCGGCGCAAGGCGCCCGGCTTCGCGCTGCTCGGCGAGCCAGGCGCCGTCCAGGATGTCGTGCTTGAACTGAAGACCGTCGCCGATGTTGCGCTCGTCGGCTATCCGAACGCGGGCAAGTCGTCGCTGGTCGCGGCGATGTCGGCGGCCCGGCCGAAGATCGCCGACTATCCCTTCACCACGCTCGTCCCGAACCTCGGCGTCGTGCAGGCGGGGGAGTCGCGGTTCACCGTCGCCGACGTGCCCGGACTTGTTCGCGGCGCGAGCGAAGGGCGCGGTCTGGGTCTTGAGTTCCTGCGACACGTCGAGCGCTGCACTGCACTCGTGCACGTCATCGACTGCGCGACGATGGAATCCGATCGCGATCCGGTCAGCGACCTCGAGGCAATCGAAGCCGAACTGGCCGCCTATGACGAGACCGATCTGGGCGGTGTCCCGTTGAACGAGCGGCCACGGCTAGTGGTACTGAACAAGGTCGACGTGCCCGATGCGCGCGATCTCGCCGAGATGGTGCGCAGCGAGATCGAAGAGCGAGGCGTCAAAGTCATCATCGCCTCGGCGGCCACCCGCGAAGGTCTTCGCGAGCTTTCGTTTGCCATGGCAGAGCTCGTCGAACAGGCCAGGGCGGCACGACCGCGCGACGAGGCAACGCGCATCGTGCTGCGCCCGCGCGCCGTTGACGACAGCGGCTTCACTGTGACCAAAGTCGGCACGAGTTTCGTCGTGAAGGGCGATCGCCCGGAGCGCTGGATCAAGCAGACCGACTTCACCAACGACGAAGCCGTCGGGTATCTGGCCGACCGGCTGAACCGGCTCGGCGTCGAGGCAGAACTCGCGAAGGCGGGCGCTGAAGAGGGTGCCGAGGTCATCATCGGCGACGTCGCGTTCGACTGGGAGCCTGGGATGTTGTCCGGGTCTGAGCACCGGATCGGACCGCGCGGAACCGACGCGCGCCTCGACGGTCGGTGACGACGGTGGTTCGGGTGAGACAGTGGTTCGGGTGAGACAGTGACGTCCGGAAAGCCGGACGGCGCTATCCGGCCGCTGGTCGCTGCCGCCCGCAGGATCGTCGTCAAGATCGGCTCATCGTCGCTGACCCGACCCGAGGGCGGTCTCGACCAGGCGAACATCGATGCGCTCGCGTCCGCACTCGTCGGCCGTCTCGGTCAGGGGACGTCGTGTGTGCTGGTGTCGTCGGGCGCCATCGCGGCCGGTCTGCGGCCCCTCGGGCTGACGGCGCGGCCGCGCGATCTCGCTACCCAACAGGCGGCGGCTAGCGTCGGGCAAGGCCTGCTTGTCGAGTCATACGCACGTGCCTTCGGGCTGCACGATGTGCGAGTGGGTCAGGTGCTGCTGACCTCCGACGACATGGTCCGCCGCGTGCACTACCTCAACGCGGAGCGGACGCTAACCCGTCTGCTCGAGCTGCACGTCGTGCCCGTCGTCAACGAGAACGACACCGTGGTGACCGACGAAATCCGATACGGCGACAACGACAGGCTCG
>DASRZB010000383.1:0-7206 GCA_035653855.1 Acidothermaceae bacterium
CACTCGAGGAGGTCGCGCGGACCGGTGTTCGGGCGGCGACCTACGACGGTGATACCCCGTACGACGAACGGGCCTGGATTCGCGCGCACGCCAACTTGGTGCTGGCCAACCCCGACCTCGTGCACCGCTCGATGCTGCCGTCGCATCGGCAATGGGCATCGTTCTTCCGGGGTCTGCGGTTCGTCGTCATCGACGAGTGTCACGGCTACCGCGGTGTTTTCGGTGCGCACGTCGCACAAGTCATCCGCCGGCTTCGCCGGGTCGCTGCTCGATACGGGTCGTATCCGGTTTTCGTGCTGGCGTCGGCAACTGTGTCGGAGCCCGCATTATCGGCGTCCCGGCTGATCGGTCTTGATGTCGCTGCAGTCACCGACGACGCATCGCCGCGAGGTGCTGCGCGGTTCGTCCTGTGGGAACCGCCGTTGATGCCGGTGATCGGGCGCCGTTTCGATCCCGATCGCGACGATGACGGTGTCCCACACGAGGCGACCGTGCGGCGATCGACGAGTGCAGAGACGGCGGAGCTGCTTGCGGATCTGGTGATCGACGGCGTGCGGACCCTGGCGTTCGTCCGGTCGCGGCGCGGCGCGGAGGCGGTCGCGCTCGCCGCCCGTCGAGCACTCGATGAAGTAGGCGGGAATCTGGGTCGGCAGGTCGCCGCCTACCGCGCCGGATACCTACCGGAAGAACGGCGTGCGCTCGAGCGCGCGTTGCGGCACGGGACGATCGTCGGCCTCGCCGCGACCACCGCGTTGGAGTTAGGTGTCGACGTATCAGGCCTCGACGCGGTCGTGCTGGCTGGCTTTCCGGGCACTCGCGCGTCGATGTGGCAGCAGGCCGGTCGTGCCGGGCGGGCCGGCCAGGAGTCGATCGCCGTGCTGATCGCACGCGATGACCCGCTCGACACCTACTTGGTGCACCACCCCGACGCGTTGTTTGGGCGCCCGGTTGAGGCCGCAGTCTTCGATCCCGACAACCCGTACGTACTTGGGCCGCATCTGTGCGCGGCGGCGAGTGAGTGGCCGCTCGCCCCAGACGACCTTGAGCTGTTCGGGCCGACCGCAGCCGACGTCGTTGCCGATTTGGTCGAGCGCAGGCTGCTGCGCGCGCGGCCGACCGGATGGTTTTGGACCAAGCGCGAGCGCGCATGCGACCTCGCCGACATCAGGGGCAGTGGCGGCCAGCCGGTGCGTATCGTCGACGAGGCGACCGGACAGCTACTCGGCACGGCCAATGCTGCGGCGGCTGACTCGACGGTGCACACAGGTGCGGTCTACCTGCATCAAGGTGCGACCTACGTGGTGCGTAGCTTCAACGTCGACGACGGCGTCGCGCTCGTCGAACCGGCGGACGTCGACTACTTCACCTCAGCACGCGACATCACCGACGTGCGGATTGCCGCCACCTCGCGGACAACGCTGTGGGGCGCGGCCGAAGTCAGCTTCGGTTCGGTCGACGTCACAACACAGGTCGTCTCGTATCTGCGCCGTCGCGTTGTCACCGGAGAAGTACTCGGTGAACAGGCTCTTGACTTGCCCGAGCGACAGCTGTCGACGCGTGCCGTTTGGTGGACGATCGGTGCGCAGCAACTCGCGCAGGCCGGGTTCGCGTGGGCTGACCTGCCGGGTGCCGCGCACGCCGCCGAACATGCCTCGATCGGTCTGTTGCCGCTGGTCGCCACATGTGACCGATGGGACATCGGTGGGGTCTCGACCGCGCTACATCAAGACACCGGGCGGCTGACGGTCGTCGTGTACGACGGCTACCCGGGCGGGGCAGGATTCGCCGAACGTGGCTTCGACGCTGCCGCAATCTGGTTGACCGCAACCCGCGAGGCGATCGCCGCCTGTGCGTGCGAAACCGGGTGCCCGTCGTGTGTGCAGTCGCCCAAGTGCGGCAATGGCAACGAGCCACTCGACAAGGCTGGGGCGATCAGGTTGCTCGACACGTTGCTGGCCGACGCGCCTACCGAGCCCGCCAGCAATCACGGGGTTGACGACCCTCCTGTCGTCGTTACCCTGGCCCGGCCCGCGCCCGCACGCTGACGGCATCGAGCCCGAGACCGCCCAACCAGCGCAGTGCCGGAATCCGCACGCGCGTGGTGACGTCGACGACCTGACCGGTCACCTGACAGCTCGTGACGACCGCGTCGTTGTCGAGGGCCAGAGCAGTGGCAGCCGCGCACCCCTTCGACCATGCGCCTGCGTCGCGGTCCCCTTCGCTGCGCGCGATCACCGACGCGGCGGCCAACGCACTCATGTCCGCGGCCGTCGCTGCGCGATGCCGTGCAACGACCGCAACACCGGCGAGCACGATGCCGGCCACGCAGACCCAGAGCACCATCGCCAACGACACCGCCCACAGGCTCGCCGAACCGGCGTCGCGATCGGTCATGGTCCCGCCTCGGACTGCGCTGCGGCTGTCGCTGAGACTGTCGGGGCTGCGATCGCGGCGAGCGGCCCAAGACCGCCGCCGACCCGAGCACTCACCACGACGACCACGCGGCTGCCGTCGTGGTGCACGTCGATCTGTGCGCCCTGCGGCGCAGCCGCTGTCGTGGCAGCGACGACCATGGCGTCGGACTCACCTCGAGCCGCTGCCCTCGCGCCGTCCCTTGCCGCGTCGACGCACCGCAATTGCGCGCCGGCCACCGCGACCGCCCAAAGGCCGACCGCGAGCAGGAGGGCGAGCACCGGGAGAACCATCGCCGTCTCCGCGGTGACATACCCGCCGTCGTAACCGCGACCGCTAGAACGGCACGTGAAGCGCACGTGAGACCACGCCGGTCAGCAAGTCGAGTACCTGCGTGCTGGTGATGACCTTGTAGAGCAATGCGGCGAAAGCACATGCTGCAACGGTGCCTACCGCATACTCGGCCGTCGTCATTCCTGCGTCGACGGCGGCTCGGATTGTCTTTGCCCGCTGGGCAATTCGCTTAATGAGTGTCATGTGACCAGCCAACCCGGCTGGCAAGTCGATCGTGGGTTCGTGCGGTCGATCTGTGGAGACGGCGAGTACCTGTGGGCAACGTCAGGACCACAGTGCGTGCGCGAATCCTGCGACTACTGGTACGACGCCGACAAGCACGAAGGCCGGGAGAAAGCACGCACCAAGCGGTAGCACGATGGCAATGCCCGCGCGCTGCGCGGCAGCTTGCGCATCGGTGCGAAGTGCTCGTCGTCGATCGTCGGCAAGATGAACGAGGACGTCAGTCAGTGCGGCACCTGAGTGATGCGCGCGAATCACCGCGCGTGCAATCGGCGCCCAGCGCGGGTCGTCCAGACAGTTCGACCATGCGGCTTCAACAGGCGCACCCAACGTTGCAAGCCGCGCGACCGCCGACAGCACGTCGCCGACCTCGCCGTCGAACGCTTCCCCGACTGCGGCCAGTGCCTGCGCAGGCGCCGCGCCGGCGGCCAGGCACGCGGCGAGCAAGTCGAGGGCGGCAGGCAACTGCCGCCCGACCGACTCGTCCGGCACCCGCGGGCGCCCCGAACGCGCACCGCGTCTCAGCAGTACGAACGTCACCGCGGAACCGACCGCGCAGCCCAATACCGAGCCGCCGCCGAGCCCGGCCAACAGGCCAATGACCGCACCCAACCCGACTACAGCACCCCGAGGCACCACCACCTCAACCAAGCCTCGCCGCGCGATGGGCGATTCGGCGCGACCACGCGACGCCGAGGGCATCGAGGACAACGGCGCCGAGCACGCAGCCGACGCCAATCGCGGACCCCAACAGGAAGTCGATCGGACGCGCGCCAATCGCCGTCCCGAGAAGAAGTCCGATCACCGGCAGTCCCGCGAGCACCCGCACCGTGGCGCGGGGGCCGGCCATGATCGAGGCGACCTCGCGGCCGAGGTCGATCTCGTCCTGCAGCGCATCTGCGACCCGATCAATCGCGGGCGCGAGTGCCGCACCCGACGCGGCGGCTACCCGCCAGCAGGCGACCACCGCCCGCAGTCCGTCGCAGCCCGAAGTTGCCGCGACGCGGGCAACGGCGTCGCCAAGATCGCCGTTGTCACCCCGTCGTCCGACGGCGACGGCTGATTGCAGCGCGGCGCTCAGCCGAATGGGGCCAGCTTGCACCGCAGCAGCGAACGCCTCAGCCGACGCCCGGCCGGCGCGCAATTCGGCCGCCATCGCCCGGCAGAGGTCCACGACCGCGGTGCGTGTCAGCAGCACTTCGCGAGCGCGGCGGAAGCCTCGTCGGCGAGCCCACGCGCCCAGCGCCGCGACTCGATCGACGCCAGCGGTACCGCGCGTCGCCGAGCCGCCCAAGCAGACAGCGTCGAGCCGGACCAGTGATCGGCTCACGCGTCGAGTACGCGATCGAGCACGGCGCGACCTGTGTCATCGACCCAGCGACCATCGCAGCGCCGCATCGCCGGCCGCACCTCAACAAGACCGTCAACGCGTCGAATCACGACACCGACCGAGTCGAGCACTCGGTGGCCGTCGTGCCCGCGCGCCAGATGGACGACGACGCGCAGCCCGGCGCCAAGTTGACTGTGCGCGGCTTCACGCGACAGCCCTGCCGCGGTGCAGAGCGCCTCGATCCTGGCCGGCACATCGACAACCGAGTTCGCGTGCAACGTGCCGGCACCACCGTCGTGCCCGACGTTTAGCGCAGCGAGCAACTCGACGCATTCGGCTCCTCGGACCTCACCGACAACCAGCCGATCAGGCCGCATCCGCAAGGCGTGCCGCACGAGTGACCGCAGCTCGATCGCGCCCGCGCCTTCAATGTTCGGGGAGCGCGCTTCGAGCCTGACGATGTGCGGATGGTCAGGCCGTAGCTCACCGGAGTCTTCGACGATGACCACGCGTTCGCGCGGATCGACACAGCCGAGCAGCGTCGACAGCAGCGTGGTCTTGCCAGTGCCGGTGCCACCGGTGACGACGAACGACGCCCTCGATGCAACGACAGCGCCGAGTAGCGCTGCCGCCTCGCGCGACATCGCACCCATGTCGACGAACTCGTCGAGGGAGAACGCGCGGCGGCGCGGAATCCGAAACGACAGGCACACCCCGCCCGGCGATACTGGAGGCAAGACGGCATGCAGCCGGACGCCGTCGGCGAGCCGGATGTCGGCGTACGGAACGGCGTCGTCGAGGCGACGACCGGCCGTCGCCGCGAGTCGGGCCGCCAGCCGACGGATCTCGCGGTCACTGCTGAAGCGCACGTCTGCGCGCTCGAGGCCACGACCGCGATCGACCCACACCTCGTCGGGACCGTTGACCAGGACGTCAGTCACCCCAGCTTCGTGCAACAACGCATCGAGCGGCCCGGCGCCGACGAGTTCGCTGCGCAGTGTCGCGACAGCCGCGAGTACCTGCGCCGCACCACGGACGCCAGCCTCCTCGCGCACCAGCGCCGCTACCCGCGCGGTCGTGGGTGGCGTGATGTCGTCGGCGAGCCGGCCACGCACCTTGGCGACCAAGGCGGCGTCGAGCATCATGGCGCCGCCATCGGACGCCAGCCGATCGTTTTGAGGCCGTCGAGCCTGATGTCGGTCAAGTCAACGGGACTTTGACCCCGGCGATCGCTTGCCGGATCGACCGGACACGTCAGGGATGCGAGCAGTTCTCGGCAGAACTGGGCGAGTGGTCCACGGCCCTGACCCGCCGGCGCCTCACCGCGTTCGAGCCTCGCGCCGAGATTCGACTCCGCTTTGAGGTAGCCCGCCAACGGCAGGCCGAGCGCTTTCGCAACGTCGAGCGCAGTTAGGCCGCCCGGTGCTGGACCTCTGACGACAACTCGAACATCGTCAACTGCCGCGGCGACCGCAGTCGCGATCCGGGCGGCCGAAGCCACCGCACGAACTTCCGCCGGGACGACGAGCAACGCGAGATCGGCCGCTTCCAACACGACGCCAGTGGCGTCGTCGAAATGCCGCGGCAAGTCGGCCACCGTCAGATCGCACACCCGAGTGGATGCCGACAGCACGCTCGACATCGCGTCCGCCCGAAGGTCGAGCGGGTCGCCACGGTCATACGACAAGACCGCTAGCGATCCCATATGAGGCAACGCGGCGTGCAACTCCTCCCCGCCGATCCGGCCACTGGCGCCGGCAATGTCGCACCAGCGCAGACCCGCCGCGTGCTCACCACCGAAGAGGAGATCAGCCCCACCACCGTTTGGATCCGCATCGACGAGCATTGCCCGACGTCCGCCTCGCATCGCCGTGACCGCGAGGGCCGCAGCAAGCGTGCTTGCACCCGCTCCCCCACGCCCGCCGATCACGGCGACCGTCAGCCCCAACGCGCCGGATTCGTCGACAGCGTCGGCCATTCGCGCGATCAGCCACGACTCGGCGTCCGGCAGCAACGCGACGTGCTCGGCACCGACGCCGACCGCGCGTTTCCAGATGGTGCCGTCATCGAGATCTCGCCCCACGAGCACAACACCGACTCGGCGCCGCAGGCAGGCGCGGCCGAGCGCGATCGAGACGTCGTCGCCGACCAGCACCATGGCTGCCTTCGTCCACCCCAGGGCGGCGCCGGCGGGATCATGCGCGACGTCGATGTCGACACCGGCCGCCGCACCGAGCCGCAAGATGTCGTCGAGCAGGTCTGGATCGGCGGTCACCAGCAGCGGTCGGGGACTGGCAACGGGATCGGGCGAGATCGGCATGAGCCAACAATCAAGGTCCACACTGCGTCGATTGCCTACCCGGGGAGGATCTGTGGACCGGGGAGCCTGCTGATTCGACTGGGGACAACGGTCCCGGCGCAATCGGTCCCGGGACATGGAACGGCCCCCGCCGGGGGGGTAGCGGGGGCCGTTCACGAAGGGTCCGACTCTGGGGGGAGAGCCGCACCGGGACTAACGTAAGGCAAGCGCCCCGTCTCGCACATCCCCCTGTCGCAATCAATTCGTGACAAGAACAGGTTGTGACAAAAGGCCCACGTCGCCGCACGGGTGATCAGGTCCGGCGTCTTATCCTCAGAGCATGAGTTCCCCTGGCCGGCCAGCGGCTTTCTTCGACCTCGACAAAACGATCATCGCCAAGTCGAGCGTCATGGCGTTCGGGCGACCGTTCTACCAAGGCGGCTTGATCAACCGGCGGGCGCTGCTCAAGAGCACCTACGCCCAGTTCGTCTATCTGGTGGGTGGCGCCGACCACGACCAGATCGAACGCATGCGGGCCTACCTGTCTCAACTGTGCAAGGGATGGGACGTCGAGCAGGTCAAGGCGATC
>DASRZB010000384.1:0-2636 GCA_035653855.1 Acidothermaceae bacterium
AGCACCATCGCGAGGCGGTAGTCGTCGCCGAGGTTCTTCGCGGTGAGGACTTCGTTGCGGGTGATGACAAAGTCGTCGGATCCTTCGATGCGACCCTTCACCTCGATGCGGATCACCCGGCCCTCCGGGTCGACGGACCGCACGTCGTATCCCGGGTTGTTGTGCGGCATCTCCTCGGGATCACGACCCAGCGCCCTCTCCGCAGCCAAAACCGCGTCTACGGCTCTGCGCTCGACCGCGGCGGTTTCCTTGGCATACGTCGCCGCCGGCTCGGCCCGCGCGCCGCGGAGACGGTCCAGCAGACCTTGCGGGATAACAAGGGCAGCACCATCGATAACTGGGGGCAGGGCGACCAGCTGCTCGTCGGCCACGAGTTCCGCCATTCGCTTCTCGAGCCGGCCCTCCAGATCTCGTGATCGCTTCTCCGCAGTCTCCGGACGCAGCCTGAGGGTCTTGCCGGCCTCCTCTTGAATGCGGAGGTCGAAGGCGCGGTTGTCCCAATAGTTGATCTCGCTGGTGAGTCGTTGATGGACTTCACGCCGCGTTCTGTCGACGGTGGCCGTGACCCGGGCCGTGACTTGTTCTTCGTGCTCAGGCACGGCCTGGGTGATCGCCCAGGTCATGGCCGGGTGCTCGGCGCCCTGAGCGAGCCAAGGCTCTTGGGTGACCGGAGCGGCGATTACCAGATCGGCTTCGCTCAAGGGCGTGTAGTCCAAGTATGGCGCGGGGCCGGCCGGGCAGGCGTCTCCGTCGCTCGTCAGCTCAACGAACTGGAATCGCTTGGAGACGACGTTCGGCGGGGGATGCCCGTTCGTGATGGTGTGAGTGAGGGCGACGAGGAGGCGTGGAGACTCGCTCGGGTCGTTCGGATCGAGTAGGACGCTGCCGTGCTTGAGGACGCGGCGGTGCCGTTCGATCACGAGGTCGACGATCGCATCGAGCAGGGGGTGGCCGGGGGCGATGAGCTGCGCATTCGGCTGTCCGGGGACCCGAATGTTGGCTCGGTCGAAAGCGACCCGTTCGTACTTGGTGAGAACCGGAGCACCAGTGCCGATCTGACGGTCGCGATCACGCAGATCGAGCAATAATTGGAACCTGTGGATCCGCCGGGTGGGGGTCGTACCTTCCCGGTGGTCCTGTAAGCCCAACAAATCAAGACCGGCGCTGGAACGCTGGTCGGGAAGGTACGACCATGTTGAAGGTAAGCCACAGCGAGTCGGATGACCAGTCGTCGGCCCCGTCGGCGGGGTCAGGTTCGATGCTTGATCTGGTGTGCCGACAGGGCGCGCAGGCGATGTTGATGGCGGCGTTGGAGGCCGAGGTAGCCAGCTATATCGAGGCGTTCGCTGACATGCGCGATGAAGATGGGCGTCGGCTGGTGGTGCGCAACGGCCGGGCTGAACCTCGGCGGGTGATGACGAGCTCGGGTGCGGTGGATGTGCACACCCCGCGGGTGAACGACCGCCGGGTTGATGAGACCACCGGTGAGCGCAGGCGGTTCGCGAGCGCGATTTTGCCGGCGTGGGCACGGCGTAGCCCTGACATCAGCGAGGTGCTGCCGTTGCTGTATTTGCACGGCCTGTCGAGTTTGGACTTCGTGCCCGCGCTGCAGCAGTTCCTCGGCTCGGGCGCTGGGTTGTCGGCGTCGACGGTGACCCGGCTGACCCAGATCTGGCAGGACCAGGCGGTGCAGTTCGCGGCCCGGGATCTGTCGGCGACCGACTACGTCTACTGCTGGGTCGACGGCATTCACGTCAACATCCGTCTCGAGGAGGACAAGCTGTGCCTGCTGGTGATCGTCGGGGTTCGTGCTGACGGGCATAAGGAACTCGTCGCGCTGACCGACGGCTACCGCGAGTCGGCCGGGTCGTGGGCCGATCTGCTGCGGGACTGCAAACGCCGCGGGATGCGCGCCCCTGTGCTGGCCGTCGGCGACGGGGCGCTGGGGTTTTGGGGTGCGCTGCGCGAGGTGTTCCCCGAGACCCGTGAGCAACGCTGCTGGTTCCACGTCACCGGCAACGTGCTCGCCGCGCTACCCAAGTCGGCGCACCCCGCGGCGAAGAAAGCCCTCGCCGAGATCTGGGGCGCTGAGGATAAAACCCACGCCCTCGCGGCCGTGAAAGCGTTCGAGACTGCCTACGGCGCGAAGTTTCCCAAGGCCGTCGGCAAGGTCACCGGCAACCTCGACGAGCTACTCGCGTTCTACGACTACCCCGCCGAACATTGGGTGCATTTGCGCACGACGAACCCGATCGAGTCAACGTTTTCGACCGTACGAAACAGAACCAAGATCACCAAAGGGCCGGGGTCGCGTAAAGCCGGGCTCGCAATGGCGTTGCAGCTGATCCTGGCCGCGCAACGACGGTGGCGGATTGTCAACGCACCGCACCTGGTCGCCCTCGTCCGCGCCGGCGCGACATTCGTCAACGGCAAACTCGTCGAACAACCCGAACAAAGCACGAATGAAGATCAACTATGCGAGGAGGACGGAGCCAAGAAAGCCGCCTAAAAGATCTTCATCCACAGGTCTTGACAATTGCTCTCGGGGTTCGGCTGCACCCCCGTTCGATCGAACGAACATTGGCCCGAGCCAGGGAGGCTTCCAAAACAGGTGACCACCGATGAGTGCCCCGCCG
>DASRZB010000385.1:0-3382 GCA_035653855.1 Acidothermaceae bacterium
CCCGGCACACCGACACGCCGGACGAGTGCTGGTTCGCCGTGTGGGAAGGCTGGGGCTGGATGACCGGCGCGGTCTGGACGATTTTCGCGTATGCGGAGGACGATCCGGCAGCGGCGGCTGCTGTATCCGATCCGGCGCTTGAAGCGCAACCGGCTCCGTTCGTTGCCGAGCCAGCGACGGCTGACAGCCCGTCTCCCGACCGTCGAGCTCGCGTTGCGCTGCCCGGACGGAACTACGTGCTCTTCGGCGGACCGCTCGACGCCGCGCTCGACGTTGGTTATTGGCCGACGCCGAACTGGTTCTTGCCGCAATCGCCGAGCATCTTCTGGCCCGATGACATGTCGTGGTGTGTGGCGACCGAGATCGACTTGTTCTGCACGTACGTCGGTGGATCTCGCGCGCTGATCGACGACTTGCTGGCTGACCAACGGCTCGAGGTGTGGGAAGCGCACCTCGGCGATCCGATCGCCTACGACACCGACGTCCTGAACAGCTAGACACCGACGAAGACGGCTCGCAATGTCTGGAGAATCGCCCCGTCCACACCGGGCGGCGTGTGCTCGACGTCGAGACGGCCGTAGACGAGGCGGACAAAAGCTTCCGCCGGCAACGCGAGCAGGCTGTCCGCTTCAAATCGCGCGTCGAGCTGCTCGAGCGTCGCCCCGTCAGCATCGACAGTGAGCACGAAGTTGCGGTTGGGGTAGTCGGTCTCGACTCCAACGACGAGCTGGTGATCAAGTGGCTTGCCGACGCGCGCGACGAGTGGGCTCAGGGTGTCGATGAGCAGGTCGACTGCATCCGGCAGTAACTGCGCTTTCGGGTCGAGCGCGACAACGAAGTCCCAGGTGTGCACCGACAGTTCGCCCAGTCGCATGTGGAGAATGCCAGCAAAGTCGCGATCGGTTCCGAAGAAGTCGAGATGCCAACTCCTCTGCTGCTCTGCGTCGAGCGCCTCGAACGCGGCCATGAGCTTGCCGTCCGCCTCGATGGCGTCATGCGGCAGGTCGTCGGGACTCTTCGCGTTCCACTCATCCCAGATCGGGCGCATGACATCGATGCCCGGCGCCGGCTGGCCGGCCAGGCCTGCCTCGAGGATGAACTTGAAGAAGATGGCTCCGGTGCCGAGGTGCGACAGCACTTGACCTACCGACCACTCGGTGTCGTACGACTGCTTGCGCACCTGCTCCGCAGTCAGCGGTGTCGCGACCTCGACCAGGTGTGCGCGTGAGTTGCGCAACGCTGCAAGCAAGACATCAGTGGACGGCGTGGTGTTCGGCTCTGCCATAGTGCCCCACTCAACAGTTGAAAACGCGACCAGATGTTCCCCACGGTAGTCGGGCGACCCAACCTCCCCGTCTTCGCATCCCGGGTGGTTGCGGCAGGGCGACAATTCGGGCGCGTTCACGACCACTAGGGATGCGAAGTGGGCTGAGCTAACGCAGCTCCTCGTCGATGCGACCGGCCGACTCGGCAAGCCACTTCTGCGCGCGCAACAGCCTTCCTTCGAGCCCTCCATCCCACCAACTCCGAAAGACCGCATCTGCTTTCGCCGCCGCGCGCATTGCGGGTATCGCGTTTGCGGCACGTTGCAGCGCGGTCGGGACGACGAGTGCCCGCTGCTCTGGCGTCATGCCGTACGCGTCGGCCAGTATCCGCACTCGCGCCGGCACATCGGCGTCCCGCAGGGCTGGCGGTCTGTCGGTTGGATGCATGAGCGGGGACCACCAGTACATGGCGTTGACGAGGTCGGCGACGCGTGTCGTCGGCCGGCTGAGGTCGAAGTCGATGAACGCCGCGGGCAGGCCGTCGCGGAAGACGACGTTGCCTGGGCAGTAGTCCTGGTGCGCGATGAGCTCGGGTTTCTCGAACAGCGGGACGACGCCTGCTGGCGTCCCCGGGATGCCTCCCCAGACGGCATCGATGGGTGGTGTGAAGTCGGCAGCGGCGTCGTGAAGGCGCCTGATCAAGCGGCCCAGTGGAACGAGGACTTCGTCGGTGCAGGCGTAGTCGGGCAGCGGCTCCTGCGGGACGTCGCCGGCAACGAACGAGAGCACCTCGCGTCCCTGCTCGTCGTAGCCCAGGGGAGTCGGCGCCTCGTGAAAACCGCGTGCGTGCAGGTGGTGCAGGTAAGTCTGGATCGTCGCGGTGAACGGCCGCGCCGGACGCCGAACCGTGGCGCCGACCTGAACCACGTAAGTAACACCGTCGCTGGCCAGCACCTGCTCGTCGTCCATCATGACGACCCTAACCGGGCTGCACTGGTGGCGCCGATCAGACCTTGCGCAGCACCGCGCTCACCCGGCCGAGGATCGTTGCGTCGTCACCCGGAATCGGCGCGTAGTTCGGGTTGTGTGGCATCAACCAGACGTGACCGTCTCGGCGCTTGAAGGTCTTGACGGTGGCTTCGCCGTCGATCATTGCCGCGACGATGTCACCGTTCTCGGCGGCCAACTGCTGGCGCACGACGACCCAGTCGCCGTCGCAGATCGCTGCGTCGACCATGGAGTCGCCGACCACTTTCAGCATGAACAGGGTGCCTTCACCAACCACGCCCCGGGGGAGTGGGAACACGTCCTCGACGGCCTGCTCCGCGAGGATCGGGCCACCGGCGGCAATGCGGCCGACAACCGGGATGTAGGCGGTGGCCTGGCGTGCGTCGCCGCTCTCGGTCTCGTCGAAGGGGGCGGCGTGGTCTTGAGCGACGCGCTCTCGAGTGCCGCGGGGCTCAGACGTCGAGGTGCCGGCGACCTCGCCAGGGATCCGGACCTCGACCGCGCGAGGGCGATTCGGGTCGCGGCGCAGGTAGCCCTTCTTCTGCAGGGTGGTCAGTTGATGGGCGACGCTGGAGGTGGAGGTCAGCCCGACCTGTTCGCCGATCTCGCGCATGCTCGGCGGGTAGCCACGCCGTTCGACGGAGTCGCGGATCACGTCGAGGACCCGGTGCTGGCGCGGGGTGAGGCCGGTCTCGTCGGGCGGACCGTCGGGAAAGTCGCTGACGCCGGCAAGCGGGCCTGAACCTTCTGCGTCCCGTGGCGACATGACCTCGCCCCTTCGTGTGGTCTCGATCGTTGGTCGGTGGCCTGACGGTAGCCCTTTCCCGACACGCATTCAAACATCTGTTCGAACGTGTCGTGGTTTTGTCAGCGGGATGGGGTACAACTTCGTACAGGCGTTCGATCGAACATCCGTTCGAGGTCATCGGGTGCCGCACTTCCTTCCCCGGAGGTCTTCATGAGCCCGCAGCCCACGCTCCTCAGCCCGGTCCGCAGCCTCAAGCCCAGCGGCCCGGTCCGTCGCATCCCGACCCGCGCGCTCGACCTCGCCGATTTCCCGTGCCCGCCGGTTCGCGGATTGCGGGCGGCGCCGAACACGGAAGTGCCGA
>DASRZB010000386.1:0-3669 GCA_035653855.1 Acidothermaceae bacterium
TAGCCGGGCAGTGTGACCTTCGACCGTCGCCGGCCGATCGCGTCGATCATGACTGTGTCTGGCATGACCTCCTCCTCTCAGGAGTGATCCTCCGTCCGGACGTCCCGGACTGGTTGCGCGGATCGTCCCGCTCGCCGACGATCCAGTCGACTCGGCGGCTCAAGCTCCGTCGACTCCTGCCGCTACGGTCAACGATCGTGACCGAGCCCGTCCGGCTTCCACGCGCCCGAGATGCCACGATCCCGACGGCAAAGCTCGTCAGCTATGCGCTGAGCGCCACGCATGAACGCGGCCGGCACAAGGCGCGGGTGTTCGCTTCAGCGCTGGGTATCGCCGCCAGCGATTGGCGTTACCTCCACGATCAGATCTTGGCTGCGCTCCCCGACGGCGAAGTGCGCTCCACACGCGTCACCCCGTTCGGCATCGCCTACGAGGTGATCGTGATGATCGACGGGCTCAACGGCAGAACCGTGCCGGTCGTCACGACCTGGATCGTCGCATCCGGTGCCAGGCCGCGCCTGACCTCCACCTGGGTAGACATCCCATGACCGACTGCGACAATCCCAACATGGCCGCCGTGCCACACCAGATGCTGGACGTCGTCGAGCTCAAGGTCGATTCAGGCCGATGGCCTGCCGGGACGATCGGAACCGTTGTCGAAACCGACGCCGACAACGCGCTCGTTGAGATCAGCGACGACCGCGGCCACGGACTCGACTTCGTCTCCCTGCCACACGACGCGCTCGCGACCCACCAACCATCCGGCCAGCAGCTCGCTTCCTGACCAACCAAAGTCGCGGATCCTCGACCCCTGAAGCGGTCAGGCATCGCTTTCTCACCGTGAGGCTCGGAAGCAGGCACCACGCTACGCGCCTGGCCGAGCGGAATGCGGGCGCGAGATTCGGTGGGTCGTTCGTGGCTGCTTCCGCCGTCGAGATCGCAAAAGCAGACGCGTCGCCGGCGTGTCCGCAACGGCGATGAAGCGGCACACTTCGGCGGCGCTGAGTGCAAGGCTGGCCGCCTTGGTTTCCGCGCTTAGCAGGGCCCTTGGAGTCGCCGGCGAGATGCCCGAACGACAACGAAGGCAGGTCTGCGTCGCCCGTCGCGAGCCTCCCGAGTGTGGCTCCTCCACGCCTGGAGGGGGTCATGGCGACCTCGGCTCCCTGGCTGCAAGTTCGGTAGCGCGGGCGCGAGCGTCGAGCCGCCGCTCGGTCGCTTGCAATGCGCGGGGAGCCGTTGACATTCGGGCGCCGCGTGCCGGCTCGATCCAGCGGCCAACCCCGGCGGAAACCCGCGTCGAAGGGGATGCGGGAGCACCACCGATGGTGAATAGCAGGCGTGTCGCGTCAGCCACGGTAGACAACGGCGACGCCGAAATCGCCGACCGCGACGCACAGCTTGGGGCTGGCGCATGAGAGCGAGGTCAACTCGGCTCGCGCCACCTGCCGGCTGGGCGATGACCACGAAGTGCCGTTGAAGCGACGCGCGGTTGACTCGGTGGTGGTGGCCATGCAGAAGTGCGCCGTCGCGCAAGAGGTCAGCAAGATGAAATGGTTCGGCGTGCCGATCACTTGTGGCCGTGACCACCTGTGTCCGTTGTAGCGGAAGGTGTGCTCAGCGAGTGGGTTGCTGTCGTTGGCAATGCAGAGCGTGCGGCCGGCGCATGAGACCGAGATGAGCGGACCTCCTCCGTACGGATGCTCCCTCGGGTTCAGCACATCCGGTCGGGACCAGGACGCGCCGTTGTAGATCGATGCGGCGCCTGGGAACTTGCCGGTGTTTCCGACGGCGACGCAGAACGACGAGCTGGTGCAGGACACGTCGTCGATGAGCGTCGCTTTGATGCCGATGTTCCTAGGCTTCGACCAGCTGGCACCGTTGTAGATCGACACGCCGGCCACGAACGCGCCTGCCGTCGCGCCGGGTGACAGGGTCATCGCCGCGCAGAAGCTGGCGGACACGCACGACACGGCACTGAACGAGACGCCTTCGCTGGCGAACGGACCGGTTTCGACCCAGGATGACCCGCGATATATCGACACGCTGTCCCCACCGGTCGCGACGCAGAAGGTCGCGCTCGCGCACGACACGTCGAGTAGGCCGTTCCCCGGAGTCACCGACTGGGGGCGCGACCAGGAAGTGCCGTCGAGGACGAACGCGTTACCAGCCGCGTCGACGGCCATGCAGAAGCGCGCGCTGGGACATGAAACGCTCGTGAGCTCGTTGCCGCGGTCGATCGTCACCGGCTTGGACCACCCGTCACTGGCGCTCTTCGCCGCACCGGCCGCGTCACCCGGGAGCATGACCAGCGCAACCCCCGCAAGCAAAGCGGCGCCAAGCAGAGCTGCGCGTGCCCGCCATGAACTCAAGGTCTGGCTCACGCTCTTAGGACGCGGCCCGTCCAACAGTCACCCGTGCGAATCTGCCGTTGTAGTTGTTGCCACCGGCTGCGACGCACATCGTCTCGCTCGGGCATGACGCCGCGAAGTACTGGCCTTTGACGTGCGCGGCCTGCCACCTCGCCCCCGGCTTTGGCGAGGAGATCAACGCGGCGGTGTTGCTGGCACGCGTCAGCTCGTCGATGGCGAGCACGCACCGTCCGGTCGACCCGCAGCCAGCCCCACCGAGAACCCCGCGACCCTCTAGGGCGATGATCGAGCGAAGCGGCGTCCAATGCTTGGTCGACGCCGGATCACGGGCGTACCACACCGCGGGCGTCCCGTCTGCGCCGATAAGGCAATAGCTGCTCGATGTGCACGCGAGGACACCGAGATCGGAGAGCTGTCCGTCGTGAGGGCCGGTGACGTTCGTCGTGCGCCATCGGCCCGAAGTTGGGTCACCCGACGTGAGGACTTGTCCGTCGTTCGTTCCCAGCACGCACGTGTGCCCCTGGCAGTCAACCCCGGCGGGAACATCGTGCAGGCTGGTGAGCTTCCATGCCGCGGCCCCTCCCGCCGGATCGGTGCTGACTGCCACATACCCACCCGTGCTGACGTGAAAGCCGTTCTTGAACCGCCCCGATTCATACGCGACGCACAGCGATGCCGAGCCGCACGAAATCCCGGCCCAGAACTGGCCTCGGGCGTGCGGGATCGCGAACTCATGCCACGCGTTCGCTCCGCCCGCCGGATCGGTCGTCGTGTAGATGTGGTCGGTTCCACCCGCGGTCCCATTACCGGGCGTGATCCCAACGCAGAACGATGTCGACGGGCAGGAGACGCCGATAAGACCGATGTACAGCATCGCGGTCCAAGCCGCTTCGCGGCCTGTCGGATCGGTCGTCGCCAAGCTTCCGCCGGTGCCGCTTGCCACACACAGCGTCGTCGACGGGCACGAAACAGTCCCCAACCCTCCCGCCTCGCAGGTCGCAGCTATCCCCAGGCACTTCCCAGGCTCCGTGAACCCGCCGACCGGCCGCGACCAAACCAACCTCCCACCACCGGCAGCGCTCGCCGCCGCGACCGCCGTCACGAGCAGTGCCAGCAGCACCGCACCAGCCAAACACACAATCAGCGACTTACCCGGGTTTCGCATCACACCGTCCGCGCGCAGCATACTCCCCCCCTGATTCACAGTGAGATTGATCTCGGTCGGCGTCGATCCCGATCCACATCCGGCTTCCCCGCGCGAGCCAGCGCTCAAGCCAGCCAACCGGCACGAGCCGTGCAT
>DASRZB010000387.1:0-4638 GCA_035653855.1 Acidothermaceae bacterium
CTGACGCCCGCGCATCCTGATGGCCCCACCCCCGACCAGGTCAATGCCGCCGTGATGTCGTTCGCGTTGCTCGCGGACCCAACGAGGGTGCGAATTCTCTGGGCGCTCCGCGACGGTGAATCCGACGTCGCCACCCTTGCGGCGGTCGCCGGCTGCCGCCCAACGGTCGCAAGTCAGCACCTGTCCAAGCTCCGTTTCGCCGGCCTCGTCGAAGGAGCCCGCGACGGTCGCCACGTTCGGTACCGGCTGCGCGGCGCACACGTGCGCAACCTTCTCACCGAGGCGCTGTTTCACGCCGACCATCATGTGACCGGGCAACCGATACACGAATGACGGACATCGGCGGACCCTACCCATCGGCGGACCCTACCCGCAGGCGGTGTACGGGTCGGCCGAGGAGTTGCCCGGCTGCCGACTATCGAAAACTCGTGCCGGCCAGGCCGCGCTATCCAAGCGTCGCATCCGTGGCGACGCAGTCACGGGTCGGTGGGGACATGGCCCAAGCAACGTTGCATGACCCGACCAGCGCGCAGGGTTGCCACCGGACCTGCTGGTGGGAACTGCCACTTCACTCTCCCTCGGTCAGGACTCACCGCGGTGGTCGAGACTCAGTAGGAGGTGGTTGAGCAGGCGGTGGGGAGTTTGGTTCCGGCTTTGAACGTCGAGGGTGGCTGCAGGCCGCCGCGGCTGGAGATGTATTCCCAGGGTCGGGTGCCTTTGGGGTTCACGGCCACCAGGCAGTACGCGGTTTTGGCCTTGTTGAGGTGGTAGCGGAAGGTGTTCGCGGCCGAGACGCGGATGGTGTCCTTGGCTGCGACGGTCAGCACCCCCAGTTTGGCTTGCTTGAACTTGTTGGTGGCGGGGTAGCTGAGGGCATCGACGTTGTAGGACTCAAGTTCGGCGGCCCACGATCGTAGATCGCTTTTTGCCGAGGCGTCGTAGCCTTTTGCTTTTTGGCTGAGGTACGCCGGGATCGCGATCGCGGCCAGGATCCCGATGATGATCATGACGACCAGTATCTCGATCAGGCTGAACCCGTCCGTGCGGCCGTGCCGAACATCGGACTTCTGTCTGGGCATGCCGGCACTCCTTCTGCGGATGATCTACGGCACTTTTTCTTCGACGCCCCTGGCCGGGTTCTGAGCAATATTTCGGAGAAATGTCGGACACCGAAGTTGTTGATCGCTAGACATCGGTTTTTCGCGCGAGTAGCTGAAGATTCATGGCGGAGCACCGAGCTGCGATACGGGCGACGCTGCTCGTTGGAGTCGCGTAGGTTCGATGCATGGACGGCGAGCAGCCCCGACGGCGGGACCCGCGGAGCATCGACCGGCGCACCGTGCTCAAGGCTGGCCTTGCCGCCGCGGTTGTCGGCGTCGGGGGCGGCGGTCTGGTCGGTTGTACAACCAGCAAAGACACTCGCACGGCAGCGGACTCCGAGGCGGCGAGTGCATCGCCCCTGGCAGCGCCGACGGAGGCGGCGACAAGTGCGCCCAGTCGTCCGGTGCCGAGCGCACCGGTATCGAGCCCAGTGGCGGCGGGGTCAGCATCGCAGTCAACGTCGGATTCGCCCTCGGGGCCAGCGGAGTCGGCACCGAGTCAGTTCCGCGTCGACGCAAGCTTCGGCTTCCGACGTCCGACCTGGAGCGCCTGCAGTCGAGATCATCCACGGGCCTGCATCGGCAACGGGCGTCGCTCTGACGTTTCACGGCGCGGGTGATGTGACGCTCGCGACCAGGCTGCTGAGCGAACTGGAGGCCGCCGGGGCGCGCGCGACCGTGCTAGCAGTCGGGCAGTGGCTCGACCAGGAGCCTGCGATGGCAAAGCGAATCCTTGCCGGTGGTCATGAGCTCGGAAATCACACCTACCGCCACCTGACGATGCCGCCGTTGTCGGAGGTGGTCGATGAGTCGGAGATCACTCGCTGCGCGGACGTTCTGCGTCGATTGACGGGATCAGCCGGCAGCTGGTTTCGGCCGTCGGGCACCGTGCACGCGACACCGGCAATTCTGGAGGCGGCAGGCCGCGCCGGATACACAACAAGCTTGTCGTACGACGTCGATCCCTCCGACTATGCGGATCCCGGTGCGGCCGCGGTCACTGCCAGGGTCTTGGCGGCCGTGCGTGCGGGTTCGATCGTGTCGCTGCATCTGGGCCATCTCGGCACAGTGCAGGCGATGCCCGCGATCATCGATGGTCTACGCTCGCGGGGCTTGGCTGCGGTGACGATGACGGACTTGATGGGTTGAGATTCGGTGTGCTCGTGGGTGTTCGAGTGAAGGCTTTCCGACAGCGGACGGCGATTGTGTCCTGTCTGGTGATCGGGCTCGCGTTGGCAGGTTGTACGAATCGCGACCCCAATGCCCTGACGTCTCCGCTTGACGCGCATCCGCAGGTCGCGAAGACGACCAGCGGTGGGTCGGCCGTGTCGTCAAGCCCGAGTGGGGTCATTTCCGCCAGCTCAGCAGCGGTTCAAAGCGCGGCTGCCATAACCTCACCGGTCGTCTCGCCGGTGCCGTCGGGATCCGCCTCACCTGTGTCGGGCGTTGCGGATCCACTGCCTGGCATGCCGGTGGCGGACGACGCCGCAAACATCTACAACCATGACGGCGCGAACATGCTTAGCCCGGTCGTCACCGGGTTCCCGAACCTCGTGTATGTGCCTAATAGCAACAGCAACACGGTCGACGTCATCAATCCGTCGACAAGGTCGATCGTCGAGCATTTCGCGGTGCCAGCGCAGCCGCAACACGTGGTGCCGTCGTACGACTTGAAGACGCTGTGGGTGAACAGCGACGTCGGTAACGCGCTGACGCCGATCAATCCCGCGACGGGGTTGCCAGGCAAATCCATCGCGGTCGCCGACCCTTACAACCTCTACTTCACGCCGGACGGCAAGTACGCGCTAGTGATGGCGGAGCGACTGCACCGCATCGACTGGCGCGACCCAACAACGATGGCGTTGATTCACACCACGCCTGTTCCGTGTTCTGGAGTTAACCACGCTGACTTCTCCGCAGACGGCCGCTACTTCATCGCCAGCTGTGAGTTCGACGGCCGGGTGTTGAAGATCGACACGCTGACCAAGCAGATCGTCGGCGTCATGCGGTTGACGCCAGACGCGATGCCGCAAGACGTCAAGGTGTCACCTGACGGGAAGGTGTTCTACATCGCCGACATGCAAAGCAACGGCGTGTGGGAGATTGATGGCGCCACGTTCAAGAAGGTCGGCTTCTTGCCCACGGGTAAGGGCGCCCACGGTCTTTACATCAGCCGCGACGCGTCCGTCATGTACGTGACCAATCGCGGCGAGGGATCGATCTCACTGGTCGACCTGGCAACTCGAACGGTCAAGACGACGTGGAAGATCCCTGGTGGCGGGTCTCCGGACATGGGCGGCCTTTCAGCCGACGGCGCGCAGCTGTGGGTGTCGGGTCGGTACAACGGAGTGGTCTACGACATCAGCACCGTCGACGGCCACTTGATCAAGGAGATCAAGGTCGGTAGCGGACCACACGGACTCTGCGTGTATCCCCAGCCAGGCCGGTACTCGTTGGGCCACACCGGCGTCTTCCGCTAGCCAGCCGCCGAATTGGGTGCGCAATGACTCGGCGGGGCATGCGGATGACCCTCGGTGTTCTGTGGCTGATCGATGCCGGCCTGCAGTTTCGGCCCGCCATGTTCAGTGGGCGGTTTGCGACCGACGTACTCAGCCCTGCAGCCGAAGGCCAAGCGCCGTTTGTTTCCGTGCCGGTCGAGCATGTCGCACATCTAGTTCATGAGCATCCGGCCCTGTTCAATGCCGCGTTCGCGTCCTTGCAACTGGTGATCGGTATCGGCGTGCTGATGCGCCGCACCGTCGTCGCTGCACTCTGCACGTCGATGGTCTGGGCCCTTGCGGTGTGGTACCTCGGCGAAGGGCTCGGCGGACTGACCGGGCCTAACGCCGCGTTGCTGACCGGCGCCCCCGGCGCGGCGTTGTTGTACGTGGTGTTGGCTGCGGCTGCGTGGCCTACTGCTTGGTCGGGAAACCGCGACCCGCCGCCCGCGCAGTGGCTCGCCTTCGCGTGGGCCGCCTACTGGGTGGGTGGGGCGATCTTGCAGGTGTGGCACGGGCCGCGTACTGGGCCGGACCTCGCTGCCACTGTTGCGGAGGGTGCCAACGGCGCGCCCGGCTGGCTTAGTCGCTTCGACTTCTCCGCCGCGCGAAACGTCGGCCATGTCAGCGCCGCTGTCCTCGACGGTTTCGTCGTGCTCCAAGTACTCGTCGGGCTCGCCGCGTTCACGCCTGCGCGTTTGCGTCAAGTCGCTGCGGTCGTCGGGGCGCTGATCTGTTGCGGGTTCTGGATCGTCGGCGGAGGATTCAGCCAACTGTTCAGTGGCCTCGCTACCGATCCGGGCACAGCGCCACTGGTCGTCGTCCTTGCCTTTGCGATGTTTGACAGCAACGGTGACGGCAGCGCAGTTCAATCCGGGGGTGTCCGCGTGCGTTCGCGACGATGGCTCACGTATCCTGACCTGCGGAAACGCATGCGTATCGCAGGAGCAAACCCGCAGGTCACGGCCCTATGGCCGCCCCGCAGGAACAATTGACGGCCCAGTGAGCGGACGAGGTAGGTCTGTGACTGCATCCCCGCA